>NZ_JAAKEA010000007.1:0-101436 GCF_011038935.1 Adlercreutzia sp. ZJ138
GGTTACCCACGACCTGACCGCGTTCAAGAGCCGCTGCGACCTCATCGTTGCTAACCGCTGGTCAGATGAACTGTCCGATGTGGCCGACAAGGTATACACGCGCGACTTGTTCCGGCGGGATTAGGGGTATACGTCATTTCTCCGAGGGCCTTAGTGTGATGCGTCAAGCTGTGCTGCTGATTGGCACACATTCCTTATCAGAGATTTCTTGCAGAAAACAAGTTTCTTTCGTTGCCTTGGATCTTTCACAGTGTGGTTAGGGGTCATCAACCTGCAAGGAAAGCCCATGCGCAGCTCCAAATTGTGCACGTACTTATCCCGCTCAATTCTCATGCTGTCCCTTCTAATGACATTTTTTCCCGCAAGCGTGATTTTTTGTCATTAGAATTGTAAGCGACCAAAAGCTCTTCACAATCCGGTGGATACAGGATCGCGATATTTCGTATGGCAAAGATCAATCAACCACGCAATCAACCTTCCTCGAAAATAAAGCGTGTAATTCCTCGAAAATGAAGTACACTAATCCTCGAAAATGAAGTACACTAATCCTCGAAAATGAAGTGTACAATAAAGGAGGCCAGGTCGTGGTGTTCTACGGGAAACAGATCACCTACGGATCTGATAAGCCGGAAGGCTACGCTCCTAGACTCATAGACGCGCGGATTGCGAGGCTGCTGGGGTTGTTTGGTGCGGTTGAGGTGCGTGGAACTAAGTGGTGTGGTAAATCCTGGAGTTCCTTTGCCTTTGGTGAGAGTTCAATTTTTTTGGACAACGAGAATGTGCGCACCCTCGTTAAGGCGGACCCTCGGCTGGCGTTGCGCGGACAGAATCCACACGTGATCGATGAATGGCAGGAGGTGCCTGCCGTGTGGGACGCCGCGCGCAGAGCGATCGACAGCTCGGGCGGCAGCAAGGGACTTTACATTCTCACTGGCTCTTCAACACCCGAAAAGGACAAGGTGTCGCATAGTGGAGCCGGGCGCATTGCTCGCATCGACATGAGCACGATGACGCTTCTCGAGCGAGGAATTGCTCGGGGCGGTGTGTCGCTTTCGGGCCTGTTTGCCGGCAACTTCGAGTCGGGTCTTGCGCAAGAATTTGGTCTTGCACAGATTGCAGATGCCATCTGTGTTGGAGGGTGGCCAGCGCTGGTCGGAGCAACACCGCAAGATGCTGCCGAGGTTGTGAGTCAGTACCTTGGCGCGCTTTTCGACGTGAGTGTGCCAAAAAAAGGCGGTGTGCCCCAAACCGCGCGCAGGTTGGCGCTGTCGCTTGCGCGGAACGTGGCGACGTCGGCCACGCTCGACACTCTGGCTGCGGACGCCGATCTAGGAGAGGACAATGTCGACCTGGCGCGCTCCACGGTCAGGCGCTACCTCGACATGTTCGAGGACCTCTTTTTCATTGAAGAGCTTCCTGGGTGGGATGCTCCCGTGCGCTCAAAATCGCGCTTGCGTACGAAATCCAAACGCTACTTCGCCGACCCCTCCATCGCTGCGTCGCTGTTGGGGATGGGGCCTGAAAGACTGTTGTCGGACTCCCAAACGTTCGGCTTACTCTTCGAATCTCTGTGTGTTCACGAGCTACGCGTATTCGCGTCCCTGCTGCCAGGTAGTCATGCGAGTTCGTTGCGCTACTACGGGGATGCTGATGGTTTGGAAGCCGACATCGTCTTCGATCTGAACGATGGCCGCTGGGCGGCTATCGAGGTGAAGCTTGGGGAAGACAAGGTTCCCAGGGGCATTGCTAATCTACAGCGACTTGCAGGAAAAATCGCTGCCAACCCAGCGGCGCGCAACCCCGAACCAGAGTTCATGATGGTACTCACGGCCACGTCGCCGTTCTGGCGGCGAGATGAAGAAAGCGGCGTGTATGTTGTGCCTCTGACTGCGCTGGAACCCTAACGTCGGCATGGGGTGCCATCGTCTATGTGCTCGATGGAGCTACGTATTGCGCGGCACAAAAAAGGCCCACCCCCGACCAGAAGGATGAACCCACCTTGAACAAGGTGGGTGCCCGCAGCGCGCTTCCTGGTTTTCGCATCAACGGATGCGAATCTCCATTTCACGAGCGATCTGAGGCTCCCAAGTAAAATACGTCGGTCCATCGCAAAGTATGGTTGCGGGGGTGGAACCACTTATGAGTATACGCTATGAGCGCGTCAATTGAAGTCTTGACATGTGGCAGTTTCCGAAGTAAAGGCGCACACGACGCAAATAAGCGTTTCCCCATTGGCTGACTCCGAAACGACGCAAAGAGTGTTTCCCCACTGGCTGGTTCGTGGACGAAAACCAAAGAACAACGCATTTTTTGGTGAAGCCAAAGAACATTTTGCACAAACACTTGTTCGTGTGATACCATAGCGGTATGGATACGTTATTCACAGCAATGGAAAACGAACGTCGGGCCACGGTGGCTCCGCTTGCTGTGCGCATGCGTCCGCGCTCGCTTGACGAACTTGTCGGTCAGCAAGATGCCGTTGGCCCGGACAGCTGGCTGCGCCGCGCCATCGAGCAAGACCGTTTAAGCTCGCTTATCTTGTATGGCCCGGCTGGCACGGGTAAAACCTCTATTGCCCACGTCATTGCCGAAACCACAAAAGCGGCGTTTGTGGAGGTGTCGGCCATCGGCGGCACTGTGTCCGATCTTCGTCGCGAAATCGACGCCGCCAATGAACGTCTTGCCCTGTCGGGGCGGCGCACTATTCTGTTCGTTGACGAAATCCACCGCTTCAACCGCAGTCAGCAAGATGCGTTGCTGCATGCGGTGGAAGATCGCATTGTCGTGTTGGTGGGTGCCACAACAGAAAACCCGTTTTTCGAAGTGAACTCCGCGCTGAACAGCCGCTCGCGCATCATCGAGCTGAAAAGTCTCACCGATGCCGACATCGCCGAAATGGTGCGGCGTGCGGTGGCTGACGATCGGGGTCTTGGTGGCACGTACCAGCTGGATGATGAAGCGCTGAACGCTATCGTACTGCTTGCTGGTGGCGATGGCCGTGCGGCGCTGACCACGCTCGAACTTGCCGCGGGCATGCTTGAACCGGGAACGCCAGCAGCTCCCACGCGGGTGGGAGCCGAACATGTGCGCATTGCTGTGCCGCATCGCGCTTTGCCTTACGACAAGGGTAAAGACATGCACTACGACGTCATATCTGCGTTCATTAAATCCATGCGAGGGTCTGACCCCGATGCCGCGCTCTACTGGCTTGCACGTATGATCGACGGTGGGGAAGACCCGAAGTTCATTGCGCGGCGCATGTTTATAGCTGCATCGGAAGACATCGGTAATGCCGATCCGCAGGCGCTGCTCGTAGCTGAGGCGGCGTTTAAGTCAGCTGAGGTTATTGGCTATCCAGAATGCCGCATCAATCTTGCGCAAGCTGCCATCTACCTAGCACTAGCCCCGAAGAGCAATGCCGCTGAAGCAGGAATCGATGCCGCGCTGGCCGAAGTTCGCCATGGCCCCGCCCGTCAAGTTCCCAATCATCTGCGCGACCGGCACCGGCCGGGTTCGGAAAACTACGGCGATTACAAGTATCCTCATTCGTACCCATCGGGCTGGGTCGACCAGCGCTATTTGCCCGACGGTTTGGAACGGGGCTGCTTCTACCGGCCAGGGCCGCGCGGGTGGGAGGCGTATCGCGCTGATGCTGCTGCACGTGACCGCGCCGATGCCGCCGAAGCCGACTCACACGATACCAACGAGCACTGATCGTTGTGGTTGGTGTAGGTTTGGGTAGGGGTGTTGGTTAGGTATTGGTTGCAAGATGGAAACGCTTTGCCGAAGCGGCGAGGATTCTCCGGTACTACGGGTTTGACGTGCTATAGTGAATGAATCTTTTACGGTAAACAAGGAGGTTCGTCATGGGTGCCACTGATATTTTGGGTATCGTGCTGATCGCCGTTGCCATCGTTGCCGTTGCGGCGTTGGCGTGGCTCGCGTTTGAGCTGGTCGCGACGGTTCGCAAAACCAGGGAAACCGTCGATGCTATGCATAAGCAGCTCGAGCCAACGCTTGCTAACGTTGAAGAAATTACCGAGGCGTGCAAGCCTCTCATTGCGAAAGCCGACCCGCTGGTTGATCGCGTGTCGCTAACGGTTGATGCCGTGAATTTGGAAGTCATGCGTCTCGACCAGATTCTAGAAAACGTCGGCGACATTACCGACACGGCAACGTCAGCTGTTAATGCGGTTGATGCCGTGGCCAGCACACCGCTGAACCTGATCGCGTCGGCTTCGACGCGCATTCGCGACGCCTTTAAACCGAAGGCGGCAAGTGATGCATCGGTGGCGCTGGGCGAGGCGAAAGCCGCCGAGGCTGCTGCATCCAAGGCTGTGCAGTCCACACATCCCGCCAAAGAAGACGCTGCTTCAAGCGCTGCCGCTTCGCGCGATTCCGCGAAGGGGGAACCTGTGAGCGCTGGTGAGGGAGCTTCGTCAGAGGGTGCTCATGGCTCCAAAGATGGCTACGTTACGGTTCCGCAGCCAGTAGTACCGGCCGATCAGGCTGCGTCCGGTGTGGCTGCCGCATCAGTAGATGCCCAGCAGTAGAGTGCCGAAGGTTTGAAAGCGTAGGGGGCGTTTCGCTTGTCTCGGGAGTGTTCGGAGGAACCCGTATCAGTTTGCGGGGTGCCAGGCGGCCTTGATCGTGCGGAGCTGAAGGCTCGCACGTTGTGCCTGCGCATTTGGAGTACTATTGGTGCTGTTCTTTTGCTTCTGGTAGCAGCGAAGGCCATAAGCGTACTTCACATAGCCATTGCCATCCTTATTCTCACGGTCATTATCGTATTCTGCTTGCGCGGTCCGGTCAATTCGCTCGAACGCCGCGGCATGCCCCGTTTCTGGGCGACGGCCGCTGCGTTCGTGCTTATGTTTGTAGTAGTCGCATGCGTGTGCCTGCTCATGTTTTCGCCCGCGCATGGTTTGATCGGCCAAGTCAGCGAATTTGTGAGCAGCATGCCTGCTCGCATCGACGATATAAGCGCGCTGCTTAACCAGCTGTACGAGCGCTATTCCTATCTCTTCCAAAGTGACGCCATCCAGCAGTGGGGAACTGAAACGCTCTCGTCGCTGAGTGCGATGGCTTCCGAGCTCGCAAAATCCAGCGCGAACGGCATCGTGGCGTTGGGAGCTGGGCTTGTTAACGCGGCGCTCGAGATTTTGTTTGCACTGGTGGTGTCGTTCTGGATTCTCCTTGAACTTCCTGGCATCGGGAGAGAATGTAATCGTCTTGTCAGTGACAAACATCGCGAAGAGGCTGAAATGCTGCACATCACCGCTACGCGCGTGATGAGTGGCTTCATTCGTGGCACGCTGTTGCAAAGCGCCATCGTTGGTGTGTGCTCGGGCGTGTGGTTTGCAATCATTGGTATGCCAAGCGCCGCGGTTTTGGGCGTGATCATGACCATTGTGAACATCGTTCCCGTTATCGGTCCGTGGGTGGGTGGCATCATCCTTGCCGTAGTGGGCGTATTCGATGGCGTAGTTGTGGCGGCATTGGCCGTGCTGGGATTCGTGCTGGTGCACTGCTTTGTGGCAACGGTGGTATACCCCCGCATCATGCAAGGGTCGGTTGATGCGCATCCGGCGCTTGTGCTTGTTGCGCTTATGGTGGGTTCAGCGCTTGGTGGCGCTGCCTACGGCGTTATGGGTACACTTGTCGGTATGTTGTTCTCCATTCCCATTGTTGCTATGGCAAAGTCGGTGTTCGTGTATTATTTCGAAAAGCGTACGGGACGGCGCATTGTGGCACCCGATGGGGTGTTCTTCAAAGGCGGTGTCGAAGGCGATGACGCTGTGGTTGATCCTATGGCCGACGCTACGGCCGCTCATCCGGTGGTGAAGGGGTCGGCGAAAAGTTCCGTTCGCGAAGTGAAACGAAAGGGTGGCGACGGGTTCTGACAATCTGAGCCAACCTTTGTGAGAGACGCCCTACGCAGGGGCGGAAGTGTTATCGGGACAAACGAACCATCAGAAGGATTGCATTGATGAAGTACATGACAAGTGCGGAAATCCGCGAGAAGTACCTGAAGTATTTCGAAGAAAAGGGCTGCCAGCGCTGGCCTTCCAGCTCGCTGGTGCCCGACGACCCATCGCTTTTGCTCACGGTTGCGGGTATGGTTCAGTTTAAGCCGTACTTCCTACAACAAAAGCAGCTTCCGGCACCCTATATTGGCACCACCACTGCGCAGAAATGCGTGCGCACCAACGATATCGATATCATTGGTACCACCGGGCGGCACCAGAGCTTTTTCGAGATGCTGGGCAACTTCGGGTTCGGCGAGTACTTCAAGCAGGAAATGTGCGCATGGGCGTACGACTTCTCTGTGAATGTGCTTGAGCTTCCGGCCGAGCGTCTGTACTTCACGGTGTTTGAAGACGACGACGAAACCATCGAGATTTGGAAGAGCCTCGGCGTGCCGGAAGACCATATTTCGCGCTTGGGTGAAGATGACAACTTCTGGCGTGGTGGCCCCACAGGTCCGTGCGGCCCGTGTTCCGAGATCTACTTCGACCAGGGTCCCGAATTCGGCTGCGGCAAGCCCGATTGCGCGCCCGGGTGCGATTGCGACCGCTTCCTGGAGTACTGGAACTGCGTGTTTACGCAGTTTGATGGGCAAGAGGACGGCACGCTTGTTCCACTGCCGAAGAAAAACATCGACACCGGCATGGGCCTTGAACGCATTGCTGCCATTATGCAAGGCGTACAGTCGAACTACGAAACTGACGTGCTGCGCAGCCTGGTGGCGGTTGGAGAGCGGTTGTCGGGTGCAACGTACGGAAGCGACGCTGCTGCCGACCTCGCGCTGCGTATCATTGCTGATCACAGCCGTGCGGTTACATTTATGATTGCCGACGGCATTCTTCCTTCTAACGAAGGGCGCGGCTACGTGCTGCGCCGTCTGCTGCGTCGTGCCATCATGAAGGCACATCTTATCGGCATTGAGGGACCATTCTTAAACGAGTATGTTGACGAGATTGTCCGCCTTATGGGTGATGTGTACCCCGAAATTGTGGAAAACCGCGAACTTGAGCGCCGGCTTATTCTTGCCGAGGAAGAGCGCTTTGGTGCCACGCTGCGCCAGGGCAGGGCGTTCCTAAACGAGGCGCTTGCCCAGCTAGAGGGGCCGGTGCTTTCTGGCGACCAGGCCTTTGTGTTGCACGACACGTATGGTTTCCCGGTAGAGGTCACCTGCGAGCTGGCGGCTGATGCAGGCATTCAGGTTGACATGGATCGCTTCCACGAGTGCATGGAAGAACAGCGTGATCGCGCTCGTGCGGCGAACAAAGCCGATATCGAAGCGGCATGGAGCACCTACGGCGGCGTGTATACCGACACACTAAACGAGGTAGGTGCCACGAAGTTTCTTGGCTACGATCAGCTGGAATGCGATGCCCGCGTGCTCGCTTTGCTGCGCGATGGCAAGCGAGTAAACGAACTTGCCGGTGATGGCCTGGGCGAGGTGGTACTCGACGTAACACCGTTCTACGCCGAGATGGGCGGCCAAGTGGGCGACATGGGTGCCTTCGATGCCGAGGGTTTGCATGTACTTGTGCAGGGAACTGCAACACCCGAAAAAGGGTTGTTCGTACACACCGTGCACTGCAAGGAAGGCGTGCTGCATGTGGGTGACGTGGTGCACGCGAGCGTCAGCCCGCGCCGTCGCCACGCCATCGAGCGCAACCACACCGCAACGCACATTCTGCATGCGTCGCTGCGTCAGGTGCTCGGTGACCACGTGAAGCAGGCCGGCAGCTACGTGGGGCCCGACCGGCTGCGGTTTGACTTCACACACTTCGAGGCTATGACACCCGATCAGCTTACCGAGGTCGAGCGTATTGCCAACGAGCACATCATGGAGGCAATTCCCACCACAATCTACGAAACGTCGCTTTCCGACGCCCGCGAGCGAGGGATCGTGGGTCTGTTCGGCGAAAAGTACGGTGAGCGCGTTCGCGTGGTTGAAGCAGGTGAGTTCAGTCGCGAGTTGTGCGGCGGGTGTCACGTGCGCAACACCGCAGAAATCGGCTTCATGAAAATTACCTCGGAATCGAGTGTGGGTGCTAACGTGCGCCGCATCGAAGCGGTAACCAGCTACGGTGCTTTGGGATACGTGAACGAAATTGAGGCCGAGCTGAAGGAAACTGCCGCCGAGCTGCGCGTGCCGCTGTTCGACGTGAGTGAGCGTACTGCTTCGAACTTAAAGGCGCTGAAAGATATTCAGCAGAAGGCGAAGCGTGCGAAAGACATTGTGTCCGACGACGGTATCAACGAGTTACTGGCGGCTGTGGTTTCCGCGAAGGGCGGTTACCCGGTTATCATTGCCCGCACGGCCATTCGCGAAGGCGCCCAGATGCGCAACATGTGGGACATCGTGCGTGCGCGTATGAGCGCTCCGGGCGCACTTGTTATCGCTGGTGAAAAGGACGGTAAACCCGTGCTTATGGCTGCCGGCACTGATGAAGCGGTGTCTGCTGGATTCAATGCTGGGGCTATCATCAAGGCAATGGGGCCGGCCATTCAAGGTGGCGGCGGCGGAAAGCCGACCATGGCACAAGCTGGCGGAAAGGATGCAAGTGGTATTGATGCAGCGCTCGACATCGCACGCGACTTGCTGCTGTAGAGCGATTGCGTTATTTGGCTTGCGGAGTTGGGCGTAAAGGTGCGTCTGGCACCGCTCAAGCCTATTTGTGCGAAGGCCCCACTGGGGCCTTCGGCATGATTGGCGTCGTATAAGACGGCGCGAGGGAAACGTGTGCCGAGTCCGGCGCGCCCGAGCAGGGCTTGCGGAGTAATCCAGCGTTTCCTGGATAAGAGAAAGGCGTTCGATGAGGGTTTTGGCTTTGGACATAGGTGAGGTGCGCGTGGGCATTGCAGTGTGCGACCCAGGAATGCGCGTTGCCTCACCGGTATGTGTGCTGCCAGCAGCAGAGGTGCTGGGGTGCGCAAAGCCCTTCGCGCGGGTGCTCGAAGATTGGGAACCTGAGCTTTTGCTCTGCGGTCTACCGTATACCATGGCGGGCGAGGAAGGCCCCCAAGCTGCACGCATTCGAGAAGCCGCGGTGCGCATCAGTGCTGCGTGCGGACTTCCCGTCGAATTTACCGACGAGCGTTTGAGCTCGCGTGAAGCCAAACGGAGTTTGCGTGAAAAGGGATACGGCGAACGTTTGATGCGGGGCAAAATAGATATGATAGCCGCTAGCTTGTTCTTGCAGGCGTGGCTCGACGCGCGCCATTGACACGAAAGGCTGCAAACCTATGTCACCCAGACGACAAATGACATATTCCCGACGCCCCAATCATGCCGCCCGTTCGGCACATGCGCGCGGTGCTCGTCAATTCAAAACGTACGACACCAGTTACATCCGCCCGAAGCAGAGCAAGGCACCACTGGTGTTTGCTGCAGTGGTTACTATTGCTATCGTGGTTGCGGCCGTCTTCGCCATCTCTACAATGATGAAGGGCTGCTCGGGGGGCGGCGCTGAACTAATCGGCCCGAACGAGCAGGCTACCATCACGGTTGAGGCAGGGGAAAGCGCCAAGACCATTGGTGACACGCTGTGCGAAGCGGGGCTTATCGCTCGATCGTCAGACTTCTCGTCGCGTGTGGATGAGCTGGGCGTTGCCGACCAGTTGAAGCCTGGCAGCTACACGTTCGCCGGCGAAACACCCGTTGACGACATTATTGCGGCTATCCAAGCTGGTCCTCAGGCGGAGTCAACGCTCACCGTGCCCGAAGGCTACAAGCTAACCGATATCGCTGCAGCGGTTGCGGAAGCTACCGAGGGCCGCGTTTCCGCCGAGGACTTCACTGCAGCCGCATCGAACGCGAGCGTGTATGCGGCCGACTACAGCTTCCTCGCCGATGCGGGCGAGAACAGCCTTGAAGGGTTCCTGTTCCCCAAAACGTACGAGCTTGACGATACCGCTACGGCCGATTCGATCATTCGTATGATGCTCGACCAGTTCAACGCAGAATTTTCGACGCTTGATCTCACGTATCCCCAAAGCGTTGGTCTCAACGTGTACGACGTGGTGAAGCTCGCTTCCATTGTTGAGAAGGAATCGACCGGATCCGATGACATTCGCGCGCAGGTTGCCGGTGTGTTCTACAACCGCCTAACGAACGAGTTCGGCGAGACGGCGGGCTACTTGCAGTCCGACGCCACCACGGCGTACGTGGTGGGTCACGATCCGTCTCCTGAAGAAGTGCATGCGGACGATCCGTACAGCACGTATACGTACAAGGGTCTGCCACCGACGCCTATTTGCTCTCCGGGTTTGGCGTGCCTGAAGGCCGTGTGCTCGCCTATTGAATCCGACAACTACTACTTCTACTTCTGGAATGGTGAAGACGGCACCCTTCAGTATGCCTTCTCTCGCACCTATGACGAGCACCAGGCGGCTATCGCGAACACGCCGCAGAACGCGGGCTAGGCTTGGCGCGTACCAGTTCCGACATGACACCCCGAGCGAAAGCCTGCAGCGGTCCCCATGAAGGCGTGCTGCGGGCTTTCTCTTTCGTGAAGGAGGGCCGCCATGCCGATCTTTCAGCCTGACAGGTATTTTTCTCGCGTCTCGCGCATCGATATCGAGCGTGATCTGCTGGAGTGCGGCCTTGTGCACGTGCTGCTGGACATTGATAACACCATTCTCACGCGCGACACGCATGAAGTGCCTCGTGACGTGCGGTTTTGGATTACGCGCGCCCGTGAGGCCGGAGTGTCGTTCTGCTTGGTGTCAAACAATTGGCACCAGAGTGTGTTTAGCTTGGCGGAAGAGCTCGACCTGCCCATTGTGGCGAAGTCGTGCAAGCCGCTGCCGCATGGGGTGCTGATTGGTCGCGCGAAGATCGGTGGCGCGCGCTGCGACACGGTGGCCATTGGCGATCAGCTGTCA
Source organism: Adlercreutzia sp. ZJ138 (assembly GCF_011038935.1). Classification (NCBI taxonomy): domain Bacteria; kingdom Bacillati; phylum Actinomycetota; class Coriobacteriia; order Eggerthellales; family Eggerthellaceae; genus Adlercreutzia; species Adlercreutzia sp. ZJ138. The sequence continues at coordinate 10,903 of NZ_JAAKEA010000007.1, forward strand.
ACCGATGTGGTGGCCGCTAACATGCTGGGCATGAAGTCGTATTTGGTGGCGCCGCTTGTCGAGCAAGACCTGAAACACACGCTGGTGCTTCGCAAGGTTGAACGCATCATTTTGGGCAGTCGTCAGCCCGAAGGGGCCGCAACCGCCGTGCCCGTAGAAGAGGTGCAGTCGGCAAAGGCGTCGCAGGCAAGCGAGAGCCAGAGTCAGAGCGTCTAGGGAAACGCTGATTAAAGCCGTCTTGTCCCGCGCGGGCGGGGCGGATGGCTGGCGGTCGAAGACCGAGAGCGCGCACTGACGTGCGCAAACGAGGTCTGAGACCGTCAGGCGCCGTCCCGTCTGCGCGGGGCTGGCGGAATTAATCAGCGTTTCCCTAGGTGCGTGGGCATAAACATGATGAAAAAAGTGGGGAAAGGAGCGCGTTCGTTATGGGCGCAACTGAGAAGCTGTACGTGCTTGGTCATCCGGTGGGTCATTCGAAGTCGCCGGCAATGCACAACGCCGTCTATCGGGCGCTTGGGTTGCCGTGGGAATACGGTTTCGCCGATATCGAGCATTCGCACGAGGCGCAGGCGTTCATTGAACAGCGCAGCTGGCTGGGCTTAAACATCACCACGCCGTATAAGGAACTCGCGTTTGCTGCCGCCGACACCGCGAGTGAGGCAGCACGGTTGGCGCGTGGCGCGAACGTGCTAGTGAAGATTGATGGCAAGCTTGCTGCACATAACACCGACGGCTTTGGTTGTGTGACGTACCTTCAGAGCATAGGTGCTTGCTTTGAGGGAGCGCGTGTGGTTGTGTGTGGCACGGGACCCACGTCATTTTCAATTCTCTGTGCGTGCGTTGATGCAGGTGCGAGCGTGCTCATGCTCGGACGCGACGCGCAGCGCGCGCGCGAGCGGGTGGAGGCCTGGCGTGCGGCCTATGCTGCTTGCGTGGCTCACGATGAGCATGCGGTCTGCGCGTTCCAAACGACCCGAACGGCTCAAACGGCCCGCGAAGCCCGCTCAAAACGCGAGGTGCGTGTTGAAGGTGTATCGTACGACGACAGCCGCAGCCTCATCTCGTGCGCCGACATCGTTATCGACGCGACACCGTTGGGCATGAAGCCGGGCGACCCTGCGCCTTTCGACGTGAGCGCACTGCATGAGGGTCAGTGGGTGTTTGATGCCGTGTACGGCCATGGCGAAACTGCGCTGGCTGCCGGCGCGAAGGCGGCGGGTTGCACATTCCGCAGCGGGGGCGGCATGCTGGTTGGTCAGGCTGTTGCCGCCGTGCAGCTGTTCTTACAGGCTGCCGGCGAACCCGATACGCTTGGGTTCGACGGCTTGCTCGACGTTATGGCTCGCGCCGCCGGGTTCGCGCTGTAGTACGAACTTGCGCTACAATAGCTCCGAATAAAAAAATGCAGACCACACCCTTGTTTTGCGCCGGCGAAACGTTGTCTGCAGCGAGAAAGCGACCATGCTATGCATTACATCACCGCAGGTGAAAGCCACGGCCCGCAGCTTACCGCCATTGTCGAAGGTGTTCCAGCGGGGCTGAAGGTTTCTGAAGAGAATATCAACTCCGACCTCGCCCGTCGACAGTCGGGGTATGGCCGGGGTGGCAGACAGACCATCGAGCGCGATACTGTTGAAGTGGTGTCGGGTCTGCGGTTCGGCCGTACCCTTGGCACGCCGGTGACGCTGGTAGTGAAAAACCGCGACTGGCAGAATTGGACCGACCGTATGGCACCCTTCGGCGACGTGCCCGCAGGCTTGGTGCGCGAGGTCACGCCGCGCCCAGGTCATGCCGATCTGGTGGGCGCGCTGAAAACCAACACCGACGATTGCCGCAACATTCTCGAACGCGCGAGCGCGCGCGAAACTGCCGCGCGCGTGGCGGCGGCGGGCATTGCGAGGGAGTTTCTGGCCGAGCTGGGCGTCGAGGTGTTCTCCTATGTTACTTCCATTGGCAGTGCGCGCTTTGAGGAAGACGATCCCATGGTTGCCGCGCCCGACTATAAACCGCTCGACATCGAAACGAGTGAGGTCCGCTGTCCCGATGCGAAGGCGACGCAGGCTATGAAGGACGCCATTGATCAGGCGAAGGCGGCGGGCGAGAGCCTGGGCGGAACATTTCGAGTGGTTGCCACGGGTCTTGTGCCTGGTGTGGGCGGCTACGCGACGGCGGCTGACCGCTTAACCTCGCGCCTCGGTGCGGCGCTATTTTCCATTCCTGCAATCAAGGGCGTTGAGTTCGGCTTGGGCTTCGAGGCTTCGCGGCGGGTGGGTTCGCAGGTGCACGACCCCATTGTGCTTGAACGGGGTGTCGGGTTCTCCCGCACATCAAACAACGCGGGCGGCCTCGAGGGGGGCATGACCTCAGGAATGCCGCTTATTGCTACGGTAGCCATGAAGCCCATTCCCACGCTCATGACACCGCTTGAAACGGTGAACCTGGACACGTTGGAGGTGGAGCTTGCGTCGAAGGAGCGAAGCGACACCTGTGCCGTGCCTGCCTGCGCGGTGGTGGCCGAATCGGAGGTGGCGTTCGCGCTGGCCAACGCCTATCTGGAAAAATTCGGACGCGACAATATGGCCGATATTAAAGCCGCAGTGAAGTCGTACAAGCAGCGGCTCCGTACCGTGTCAAAGTAACGCGCAGGCGTAGGGTGTGACCCTTTGACGCATTGACACAGTGGTGCTTAACCAAACGACATTGGTTCGTGCGTTTTGCTGAACGCTGTTATCGGAAAGGAAGATGTGGGTGACTGACGAAAACGAACGGTTCGAGCTTACGCGCCCGGTGTTCTTCATTGGGTTTATGGGTGCAGGCAAGTCGTCCGTGGCGCGGCGGCTGGCGCGTGTGTGCGGCGTCGGTTCGGTGGATGCCGACGTGTACCTCGAGCGCCGCGAAGGGAAGCGGATCAAGCGAATCTTCGAAGAAATGGGCGAAGAGGGCTTCCGCGCCATCGAAACCGACGTGCTGCGCGAGCTGTCGGAAAAGCCCCCGTTACTCATCTCGTGTGGCGGCGGCATTGTTATGCGGCCCGAGAATCGCGACATTTTAAAGTCGTCTGGCTTTGTGGTTCACTTAGAGGTCGACGTCGATGAGGCGCGCGGCAGGATCAGTGACGTGTCGACCCGCCCATTATTCCAAGATGTGGAAGCCGCCCGAGCGTTAGCGGCTAACCGGCTTCCGCTGTATACAGAAGTCGCCGACGTTTCCATTTCAACGGCTGGAAGGCGCGTGCCCGCCATCGCGTACGAAGTGCGCGGCATACTTGAAAAGGAGGGCGTGTTATGCCCACAACAAAAGTAGTGGTGAATATCCCCGGTGAGTCTGCATATGACGTGCGGGTGGGTGCAGGCGCACTCGACCGGCTTGGTCAGCACGTGCGTGCCACGGCAGCGGGTGGCAAAGCCGACCGTGTGCTCGTGATAACCGATTCAAACGTTGCCCCACTGTACTTGGCTCAGGCGAAGCGGTCGTTGGCAGCCGAAGGCTATCGCGTGTCAGACATAACCATTCCCGCAGGTGAAGACTCGAAATCAATCGCAGTTGCTGGCGAGATTTGGGAAGCCATGGCGGCTTGCTCGCTCGGGCGCGACTGCGTAGTTGTGGCACTCGGCGGCGGCGTGGTGGGTGATATTGCCGGTTTTGTTGGGTCGACGTACATGAGGGGCGTTTCGGTGGTGCAGGTGCCCACCACGCTGCTGGCGATGGTCGACTCGTCGGTGGGTGGCAAAACCGGCGTCAATCTCAGCGCGGGGAAGAACCTGGTGGGAACGTTCAACCAGCCGACGTATGTGTGTGCCGACATCAACGCGCTATCCACGCTCAACGAGCGCGAATGGGCGTGTGGCTGTGCCGAAATAGCCAAGGCGTCGGTCATCGACTCTGACGATTTCTTCTTCTGGCTACTCGAGCATGCCAACCAACTAGCAACGCGCGACGAAGGCGTCGTGCAAGAGGCCATCGTTCGCTCGGTGGTGTTCAAAGCCGATGTGGTGGCACAAGACCAAACTGAAAGCCGTGGCGTGCGTGAATGCTTAAACTACGGGCACACGCTGGCTCATGCGATAGAGAAGTTATCGGGCTATGGCACCTACAGTCATGGCGCGGCGGTGGCCGAGGGCATGCGCTTTGCCGCGCGCTTGGCTGCTGATTTGCTGGGTACGCCCGAAGAGTTGGTGGAAACACAAGACGAACTGCTCGACGCGCTGGGACTTCCCGCTTTGTCGTGGTCGGCATCGCCTGTCGACATGCTTGACGCGATGAAGCGCGACAAGAAGGCGCGCGGCGGCCAGGTGCGTTTCGTGCTGCCGCGTGACGTGGGCAATTGGGAGCTCGTCGAGGTGTCCGATGACATTCTGCGCGCTCACCTGCAGCAATGGACAGCATCGAAAGCGTAAGGGAAGAGCTTGCGTTCGAACAACCACCGCGATTGTCGCGTCGGTTGCGTTGCAAAAAGGAATCAAACATGAAGAAGATACTGCTGATAAACGGTCCGAATTTGAACATGTTGGGCATACGTGAGCCGGGCGTGTACGGGAATGACACACTCGAGTCGCTCGAGCGGATGTTCTGTGACTACGCGAAGTCGCGTGGTGTAGCGGCAGAGTGCTTCCAGAGCAATCACGAAGGCGAGCTGGTAGAGAAGCTGCACGAGGCGCATTTCAATTTCGATGGCGTGGTGTACAACCCCGGTGCACATACGCACTATTCGTACGCTATTCGCGATGCGGTGGGTTCGATCGCTACGCCGGTGGTGGAGGTGCACATTTCCGACGTGAGCGCCCGCGAGGCATGGCGCAACGTGTCGGTGGTTGCCCCAGCATGCGTGGCTCAGGTGAAAGGCCGCGGCTTTCAGGGATATTGCGATGCACTCGACATCCTGCTTGATGGAGCGGCGGAGCGCTTGGGCGAAGGATTTGAGGAAGTCTACGCGCCTGGTCAGGTGATCATTGCCGGAAAGAGCGCGCGAAGGGAAGGGAAGCAATGATGGCCGCAGCAGCTCGGGTGGCGCATGAGAGCGTTGCTGCTGAATCCGAGTCGACGACGGCACCGACCAGCGTGGCATCATCGGCTGTGTTGTCGCAGGCGCGCATCGCTCGTTTGCGTGAAGCGTGCGCGGCCGCAGGCATTGATGGCATGTACGTGCGCGACACGTCGAGCATTGCGTGGCTCACGGCGTTCGATAGTGTGTTCGACAGCGAGGCGGCTCACCTGCTGCTCGTCACGCCTGATCGCGCGGTGTTGCACACCGATTCGCGCTATACCGACGCATGTGAGCGCGCGGCGCGCGGCACGGGAGTGCAGGTGAACTCTGAGCGGGTGAGTCATGCAAAGTTCGCGGCGCGACTGATGGGCGAAAGTACCGCTTGCGACGAGCACGCGACAGCTGACACGAGCGTAGCCGACGCTACGGGTGCGGTTGCTGGTGCGTGCGCAGCCGACGCTGCTTGCGTGCGCCCGCTTGGTATTGAGGACTCCATCACACTCGCGGAATACCGTCGGCTCGAAGCGGCGTTCGCCGAAGTGGCCACAACCAATACCCCCTTCCGCGAAACCAGCGGCATGGTGGTAGGCTTGCGGGCGGTGAAGGACGCCGCCGAAATCGAGCGATTGCGCGCCGCGCAGGCCATTACCGATGCGGCGTTCGAACACGTTATCGGCTTCATGCGCCCGGGTATGACCGAGCGCGAGGTGCAAATCGAGCTTGAGGACTTCATGCGTCGCGCTGGTGCGGATGACCTTGCCTTTCCCAGTATTGTCGCCTGCGGCGCGAACGGGGCAAGCCCTCATGCTATTCCGGGTAACACACGCTTGGAGGCAGGGCAGTGCGTGGTTATGGACTTCGGCGCGAAGCTACGCGGCTACTGCTCCGATATGACGCGTACGGTGTTCTTGGGCGAACCAACCTCGCGCATGCGCGCTGCTTATGAAGCCATGCGGGCGGCGAATGAAGCGGTTGCGACAGCCTTGAAACCCGGCGTCACGGGCATCGAGATGCACGAACTTGCCGAACGCGTGCTTGCCGATGCGGGATTCGGCGGGAAGATGGGCCATGGGCTGGGGCACGGTGTGGGTCTCGATATTCACGAGGAACCGTGCTTGAATTCGCGCAACACCGAGCCGTTGGTTGTCGGCAACGTGGTCACGGTTGAGCCGGGTATCTACCTTGCGGGCGAGTTCGGCATGCGACTCGAGGACTTCGGTGTTATCACGTCGGACGGCTTTGAGGTATTCACGCACTCACCGCACGACATGGTGGTACTGTAGCAGTTTTGCTCGTGGACATGCGGTGGTGATCGATATGTCGCCCCCGCCGCATATCCACACTTGCCGCTGTTGCAGCGCACCTGCTACAGCGTCGAGAACTTCCGTATCATTTCCTCGACGTTGACCGGTTTGCCTAAGAATCCGTTCATGCCTGCTTCGATAGCCAGGTCGCGATCTTCCTTAAACGTATTAGCTGTGCAGGCGAAGATTACGATGTCGTCGGTATCATCGCGGTCGAGTTTACGGATAGCGCGCGTGGCGTCGTAGCCGTTCATGATAGGCATCTGCACGTCCATGAGCACGAGCTCGAAATAACCAACGGGTGATTCTTCTACCATGCGCACGGCTTCCTGCCCGTCTGCGGCGCATTCGACCGAGTAGCCCACGCCACGCAGGATTTCTGTCAGAATGATGGCGTTCAGTTCGTTGTCTTCGGCAACCAAAATGTGCGTCGGACGCTTCTGTCCTGTTTCGTTGTCAGTCTCGCCGGTTCCGCTGACCGTACCGTCCATCTTGTTGCTGGCTCTGCCAGCCCCGTTGTCCACCTTGTCGCCAGTCCCGCCAGCCCCGCCGTCCACCGCAGCGCCGGCCTGGTCGCAGGCCTTCCCGTCGCATGTCTGCGCGGCGGGCTTGCCAAGTGGAGGCTCATTACACGGACGCTTGTCGCTTACCGGTGCGGGCAGCACAACGGTGAAGCAGCTTCCCACGTTGCGCTTGCTTCGCACAGATATTGTGCCACCCATCTGCTTCACCAGAAGCGAGCTGATAGACATTCCCAGCCCGGTTCCCTTTTGGCTTGTTTTAATCTTGTTGCGCTCCTGTGCAAACGGGTCGAAGATATGCTCCATGAACTCGGGATCCATGCCGCAGCCGTTGTCTTCTACCTCGAAGGTGGTGGTCACCATGCCGTCGGCTGGCTCGCTCTGGCTCACACGGAGCGCGACTGCACCACCTTTGTCAGTGAACTTTGCGGCATTGCTCAAGATGTTCATGAGCACCTGTTTAACGTGCGTTTCATCGCTGAGAATACACTCACTTGTAAGCTGTTTCGACACTGACAGCGAAACACCCTTGTTGGCGAACGTGTCGCGCTGCATGGCGTATACGGCGTCGATGAGCGCGCTGAGGTTAATCGGATCGTGCGCGATATCAAATTTGCCCGCTTGCAGTTTGCTCACGTCAAGGATGTCGTTTACAAGCGACAGCAAGTACTGCGTGATGGTTGACGACTTCGTCAGGTAATCGCGCATTTTACGGTCGTCTTCTAAGTTTTCGCGCATCAAGTAGTTGAGCCCGACCAGGCCGTTTAAGGGCGTGCGAATCTCGTGACTCATATTCGATAAGAACTCGCTGCGTGCTTGAGCGTCGGCCTCTGCCTTCACGGCGCTCCTGCTCACGCGGAACACGAGCGCAGCGAGCACTACTACGACACCCACAATACTCACCAGTACGATGGTGGTCATAGTGATAACCCGCATGCTTTGTTCCGAGAACACTGCTTCGGGAATGGCCATTACGGTTTGCCAGTCGGTGTTGTTGATGGGGCGCACGATAGACACCATCTTTTTGCCGTCGGCGTTTACCCACGAGAAAGTGAACGCTTTGTTGGCTTGGATGCGCTCGATCACGCTGTCGACGCCATCCTCCACCGATCGCGCGCTTGCCAGCAGGCCGAAAAAGTTCGCTTCGGTGTCGCTGGCGTCGGTATCGATGTTGACCACGTAGTCGCCGTGGTTGTCAACGACGGTACTTGAACCCTGTCCATTGTAACATTCGATACGCAGATGCTCTTGTACCAGGTCAACGTGGCGAAGTCCAATAATGCCGACGATGGATGTTTCCTCAACATCATATGGGTTAATGCGCACGGTGTAGACGATGGTAGGCACGGGGTCGCCCCCGATATTGTCGTCGATGAGTTCGTCGGTGTCGTAACGCAGCGCGCTGCGATCAAGTCCCGAGGCAAGCTGGGCGATGTAAGGGTTGTCGGAGGCAGTTTTTGCGAGCATGGTAGTTGAGTACAGGTTGCCGGCGTCGTCGACAAGGTATAGCGTGTTGAAGCTGCTCGCCTGTTGTTCAATGGCAAGGCGGCTTTGGACGTCGGCCATGGTTGTATCATGATAGAGTGCGAACTCTGAGCCAATACTGGCTAGTTCGTCCCATCGTGCGTCTAGTTGGGACTGGAAGAAATCGATATCGTGATCGGCGAGTTCTTGGGCGTTTCGCAGTGCGTTCGACTCGACTTCTTCGGTCGTATGGTAAACGAACGCCGCCGTCAGGATGGCGATAATCGCAGCGGCGAGTATGAATGCCGACAGCAACAATCGCTGGTTGGTCGTATTCTTAAGGGAGGCAGCCGCAAGTTTGTTCACGGTTGGTTCCTTACCAGATCAGCCGCACGCGATTGTTGCATACGCTGCATCGCGTCTGTAGCTTCTTCGTTACAACGCCGATATTGTAATGCGAAACAAGCACTACACACAAAATGTTGTCTATCTGTCACAAAGTGTGATAGATGTTGCACGTGCGCTTGCCGCATCGGTCTGGAAGTTCTGACACACGCCGCGTAATTACTTGGTTTCGGTGTCAAGCAGCTGAGCACAATTGAGAAGGTTGATTGTTGAAGTTTGCACTAAGTTGGCAATTCAGGCCGAGCGGCAAAAAGGTCGCTTGAACGGGCTTGGGAAGTGACCTCTCCCATTTTTTTGGTAAGTCGGGTATACTGTGCAGGTTTAAATAACAACCCGAAAGAGCGCAAGTAGGCCAGCAGGAGGAAGACCATGGCAATTTCCACCGCCGATTTCAAGAACGGCATGTGCATCATCAACAACGGCAAGATGTGCACCATCGTTGAGTTCCAGCACGTGAAGCCGGGAAAGGGCGGCGCGTTCGTGCGCACCAAGCTGCGTGATATTAAGACCGGCCGCGTGGTCGACTACACCTTCAATGCCGGCACCAAGTTCGACACCGTTCGCTTGGAAACCAAGAAGATGCAGTACCTGTACAACGACGGTTCCGACTTCTACTTTATGGACAACAATACCTTCGAGCAGATGTCTATTACTGCCGATATTGTGGGCGATGTGGCCAAGTGGCTTAAAGAGAATGATGAAGCGAGCCTGCTGTATGCCGGCGACGAGCTGATCAGCATCGAGCCTCCCATGTTCGTAGAGCTTGAAGTTGTGGAAACCGAGCCGGGCTTTAAGGGCGACACCGTGCAGGGCGGCGGCAAGCCTGCCACGCTGGAAACCGGCGCTGTGGTGCAGGTTCCCATGTATATCGAAGTTGGCGAAGTGCTGCAGATCGACTCTCGCGACGGTCGTTTCGTGAAGCGCGTGTAGTAGCAAGCGTGTAACAGCAAGCTGGCGCGTACAAGCGCACAAGTGCACAAGCGAAGCGCAACGCATAGAAAAGCCCCGTGTTCGGGGCTTTTTCTTCGCCGTCACAAACCGTCCGTGCCGCCCGGCTCGCGAAGCATGTTTCTTGTCGGTGAATTTCCTTGCAGCACGCGTCGCGGCGCCGCTCTTCTCCTATAATTCTGGTTTCGATCTTTGACTCTTCTCACCGATAAGGAGGTGTGAGTTCATGCCAAGGCTTCAGATCATGGATACCACCATCCGTGACGGCCAGCAGAGCCTGTGGGCCACGCGCATGTCAATCGGCGACATGCAGCCGATCCTCCCGCTCATGGACCGCGTTGGGTACTGGGCCATCGAGGCGTGGGGCGGCGCGACGTTCGACTCCTGCTTGCGCTTCTTGGACGAGAACCCGTGGGAACGTTTGCGCTCCATCAAGGCAAGCACGCCGAACACGCCACTGGCCATGCTGTCGCGCGGTCAGAATCTGGTAGGTTACAAGCACTATTCCAAGGAAATCGTGAACCGCTTCATCAAGGCGGCCAACCGCAACGGTATCCATGTATTCCGCGTGTTCGACGCGCTGAACGACATCCGTAATGTGGTTGACAACGCCGAGGCCATTCGCGAATGCGGCGCGCACTTCGAAGGTGCTATCTCCTACACCATTTCCCCGGTGCACACGCTCGACAGTTTCCTGGAATACGGCCAGCAGCTCAAAGACCTCGGTGCCGACTCCATTGCTATCAAAGACATGGCGGGTATGCTTACGCCGTACCGCACCGAGCGCATGGTGAAGGCGTTCAACGCCGAAATTGGCCTGCCGGTGCACGTGCACTGTCACTACGTGGGTGGCATGGCTCCGGCCAACATCCTAAAGGCCGCCGAAGCGGGCGCGGCTATTGCCGACACGGCGCACGCACCGCTGGCATTCGGCAACTCGCATCCCGCAGTCGAGATGATCGTGGCAGCGCTGCAGGAAAGCCGCTATGACACGGGCATTAATCTCGATCTTCTGTTCGAAATCTCCGAATACTGGGAGGAAGTGCGCAAGCGCGGCCACTACAAGCGCGGCGTGTCGTCGCTTACCCACATGCAGGTGTACTCCCATCAGGTGCCGGGCGGCATGATGAGCAACTTGGTCAGCCAGCTGGAAGTGCAGAAGGCTGCCGACCGCCTGCCCGAGGTTATGGCCGAAATCCCGCGCGTTCGCGCCGAGGTGGGCTACCCGCCGCTCGTTACCCCGCTTTCCCAGATCGTGGGCACGCAGGCAGTGTTCAACGTGCTTACCGGCAAGCGCTGGGGCGTAGTGTCGAAGGAAATGAAAGACTACATTCTCGGCTACTACGGCAAGGCACCTGGGCGCATGGACAAAGACGTGGTTGCCAAGGTGGTGGGCAACGCCGAAATGCTGCCGCCCGATGTGGCTCCCGGCTCGCTTGTCACCACCACCTACAACGAGGTTGCCGAGGAAATTGGCGAACTGGCGAAGAGCGAGGAAGACGTGCTCATGTACGCCTTGTTCCCCAACGAGGCCCGCACGTATTTAAGCAAGCACCGCGCACATGAAAAAGTTGACTTCTTAATGCAAGAGGAAAGCAGCGGCACCAAGGAGGACGATTACGTGGACATCAATCAGATTCGCGAGCTGGTAAAGGTCGCCGAGGAAAGCGGCGTCGGCGAAATCGTGGTGGAGGAAGAGGGAATGCGCATCTCCATCAGGGCAAAAGGCGAAAACGCTGCCGTTCCGGTGGCGGTAGCCGCACCCGCTGCTGCCCCTGTGGCGGCACCTGCTGCAGCCGCACCTGCGCCCGCCGCAAATGAGCGTCCGGCCAACTGGCACGCTGTGACAGCTCCCATGGTAGGCACATTCTACGTTGCCCCCGCACCCGGCGAGCCGCCGTTTGTGAAGGCGGGCGACGAAGTATCGGCCGGCCAAACCTTGTGCATCGTTGAAGCCATGAAGCTCATGAACGAGATCGAAGCCGAAGAAATGGGCACGGTTCGCGAAGTGTGCCTGGAAGACGGCGCGCCGGTCGAGTACGGCACGGTGCTGTTCTATGTGGAACCTCATGCCAGTGTTCCGCTCGTTTCGGAGACTGAGTAATGTTTAGCAAGGTGCTCATAGCGAACCGTGGCGAGGTTGCCCTGCGTGTTATGCGCGCGTGCAGGGAACTCGGCGTTGGTACGGTCGCTGTATATTCAACTGAAGATGCCGACACGTACCCGGTTCGCTATGCCGATGAAGCGGTGTGCATTGGGCCTGCTCCTGCGGCGAAAAGCTATCTGGTTATGGCAAACATTATCGAGGCGGCGAAAATCACCGGTGCCGAGGCAATTCATCCGGGTTACGGCTTTCTGGCCGAGAATGCCGATTTCGCTCGTGCATGTTGCGAAGAGGGGCTGGTCTTTATTGGGCCGTCTGCGGAATGTATCGAGCGCATGGGCGATAAGAGCTCGGCGCGCGAAACCATGAAAACCTGCGGGGTTCCCACCGTTCCCGGCTCCGATGGTTGCTTGGATACCGTCCAAGAGGCGCGCGAGTTTGCCGAACAGGTGGGTTACCCGGTGCTCATTAAGGCAACTGCGGGCGGTGGCGGCAAGGGTATGCGCGAAGTGCACGACCCGGCCGATCTGGAGTCGCAGTACGTAGCGGCCCGCACCGAAGCCGGTGCGGCATTCGGCAACGACGGCGTGTACTTAGAAAAGCTTGTCTTGCGCCCGCGTCACGTTGAGGTGCAGGTGCTCGCCGACAACTTCGGCAACAGCGTGGCGCTGTGCGAGCGCGACTGTTCCATCCAGCGCCGCCATCAGAAGCTGATCGAAGAGGCGCCCTCGCCGGCACTTACCGAAGAGTTGCGTCGGGCGATGGGTGTTGCGGCGCTGAAGGCGGTGCGTGCAACCAACTATCGCAACGCCGGAACCATCGAGTTTCTGCTCGATGAGCGCGGGTCGTTCTACTTCATGGAAATGAACACGCGCGTGCAGGTTGAACATCCCGTGTCCGAACAAATTACCGGCACCGACATCATCAAAGAGCAGCTGCGCATTGCTGCGGGCGAACCGATGAGCTGCGCCGACCGCGCGCCGTTTACGCCGATGGGTCACGCCATCGAATTCCGCATCAACGCCGAGGATCCTCAGCATGGCTTCCGTCCCTGCCCGGGAACTATCACGTTGTTCGATCCGCCGGCAGGTCCGGGTGTGCGCGTGGAAAGCTATGTGAAGTCGGGTTCGCGCATTTCGCCGCATTACGACTCGCTCATAGCTAAGCTCATCGTCAGCGGGCAAGATAGGGAAGAAGCGCTCGCCCGCGCCGCGCGTGCTCTCGACGAGTTCGTCATCGAGGGTCCCGGCATTGCTACCACCATCCCGTTTCACCGTCGCGTGCTTGAAAACGCGGCGTTTCGCGCAGGCGATGTAACCACTGATTTCATTGAAACCCAGATGGGAGACGTATTATGACGAATCTGAACATCGATGGCATGGCGCTGGCTCCCGGCGTGCTGGAAACCATCGTCTCCATTGCTGTTGCTGAAGTTGAAGGCGTTGCTTCTCTTGGATCGAGTGCGTCGGGCTTCCGCTCGAGGCTCGGCGGCAAGCAGGGTGTACAGGGCGTCGAAGTGGTGGCTGACGAACAGGATAACCTCAGCGTTTCGGTGCATGTCGATGCGTATTACGGAACGGTGCTGCCCGAGCTGGCGGCCAAAATCCGCGAGGCCGTGGTAGACGCCGCCGCCATTCAGGTGGGGGCCTCTATCTCGTCGGTTGACGTGTACGTTGACGGCATCCAATTCGCCCGCTAGGGGGATGCGCCACATGACGACGAAACGACATGTGCGCACGCATGCGCGTTGGTGCGCCATTCAGGCGCTGTATGCCGCTGAGGTGCAGGGCATTCACCCGGCCGGTGCGGTCGTTGACGGATGCTGTTTGTACACCGGCGACGTGCTTGACGAGCTGGAAAGCGCCATCGCTGAAGCGGTGGCTGCGTGGGAGCCGCTTTACGAGCAGTGGCAGCAGCAACTTGAGCAGGGCGACGAATACGCCAAGAAGCCGGTGTTGGCCGACATCGACATGTCGGTTCATGCTGGTGTGGCACCGCTGCCTGACTACGCGCTGATGCTTGTCGAAGGGGTTGACGAAAACCTTGCCGCCATCGACGAGCGCCTGGGCGCCGTGTCTTCAAACTGGTCGGTTGAACGCATGCCGGTAGCCGATCGGTGCATTTTGCGCCTGGCGGCCTACGAGATGTTCTGCGTTGATGAAACGCCCATTTCCGTTTCTATCAACGAGGCAGTTGACTTGGCGAAGTTCTTCGGTGGGCAAAACGAGTCGTCCCAGTTCGTCAATGGTGTTTTGGGAAACATCGCCCGCGGCATCGAAGCAGGGGAAGTGCTTGAACCGCCCGTTTCGGCCGCGATAGTGGAAGCGGATGCGACCGACGGCGCCGAAAGTGAAGCTGAAGCTGACGCGCCTGAAGCCGAAACGCTGCGTGAAGCCGCTGAGGACGAAGCGGTAGCCGAAGTTGAAAGCGAACCCGAGCCAGCGCGCGAAGCCGAGGAAGGCACCGCGCATGGCGAATAGCGCAGGTGAGACGTTCGCTGATGTACAGAAGCGTCTCGATGAGATTCTCGATGCGGTAAACGACGAAGAAACCTCGCTCGATGAAGCGCTGGCCTTGTGCGAAGAAGCGGTTGGCTTAGGGCTTCGAGCAAGCGACATGTTGGAAGAGGATGTGGATTCCGCCGAGTCTGGAAGAAGCGAACCTGGCAACGCCGAGTCTGGAAGCAGCGAACCCGACCACAGCGAGCCTGCATCCAGCACAGCGGAGGGCGACGCCATAAGCCCATCCGAAGCGGCATCGTAGGCACGCGCCTGTATTCTGGTTGATTGAAACTGAGCGCGAACCCGCAACACGGCGGGCTCGCGCAAACGCATGCGTAAAGGACGCGATATGGACGATCAGCGTATCTTGGACATGGTGAAATCTCCTGCCGACCTAAAGCTGCTCTCCAATGAAGAGCTGTCCATACTGGCGCAGGAAATTCGCGAAGAAATAGTCACCGTCACCTCGCGCAATGGCGGGCATGTTGCCTCGTCGCTGGGTGCGGTGGAAATCATTCTCGCCGTACATAGCGTTTTGAACTGCCCGCACGACCGCTTCGTGTTCGATGTGGGGCATCAGGCGTATGCGCACAAGTTGGTGACGGGTCGCCTGGGGCAGTTTGCCACGCTGCGCCGCTACGGAGGCATGTCGGGCTTTCCCAAGCCGTCGGAAAGCCCGTACGATAGCCATCCGTCGGGTCATGCGTCCGATTCGCTATCGGTGGCGCTCGGGTACGCCCGCGCGCGCGACCTGCGCGGCGACAACCAAAAAGTCGTGGCGCTTATTGGCGACGCGGCGCTTGCCGGTGGCATGGCATTCGAGGCGTTAAACCAGATCGGGTTCATTCGAACACCGATGGTTATCATTCTAAACGACAACGAAATGGCCATTTCGCGCAACACCGGCGCGCTCATGCGGCACTTAGGCCGTATGCGTGCCAGCTCGCAGTACCGCCAGGTGCGCGACAACCTGCAAGAGCGCATGGAGCATTCCAACGAGGCTACGGTGGCACTGCTGAACTTCGGGCGCAACATGAAGGAATCCATGAAGCAGTTTGTGCTGCCGCGTACGATGATCTACGAGCAGATGGGCATCTTGTGCACCGCACCCATTGACGGGCACGACATTGCTCAAATGAAGGAAACGCTGCAAATGGTGTTGGAAACCGATGGTCCGGTGCTCATGCATGTGGTCACCAAGAAGGGCGCAGGCTATTCCCCCGCAGCGAACGACCCCGAAACCTTCCACGGCGTTGGGCCGTATAACGTGGCTACGGGTGAAATTAAGAAGAAACCTGCGTCGGCTCCCACCTACACCAGCGTGTTTGGTGACGCTCTGGTGCGCGAGGCGCACACTGATGCCAGTATCGTCGCCATGACGGCGGCCATGAAGGGTGGCACAGGGTTGGCGAAGTTTGCCGAAGAGTTCCCCAGCCGCTTCATTGACACAGGTATCACCGAAGAGCATGCGGTGGGTATGGCGAGTGGTTTAGCCTTTGGCGGCATGAAGCCGGTGGTTACGCTGTACTCCACGTTTTTGCAGCGGGCGGTCGACCAGCTTATCGTGAATAACGCCCTGGCAAACGCCAACGTGGTGTTTGCCATCGACCGCGCCGGCCTTGTGGGCGACGACGGCCCCACGCATCATGGCGTGTTTGACCTGGTGTACACGCGTATGGTTCCCAATATGCGCGTGCTTACTCCCTCAGACGAAGCCGAGCTTGCAAGCGCACTGCACACCGCGCTTACGCTGAACGGCCCTGTTGCCATACGCTATCCGCGCGGCGAAGCCGAAGGCGTGCCCGTACCCGAGCTACCGTGCGTGTTTGAGGAAGGCGTCTCGCGCGTGGTGTACGAGCCCAGCGTTGCTGTCGAAAGTGTGTTGGACGCAACCATTCTCGCGTTCGGGCGCATGGTTGGCAGAAGCGTAGGCGCGGCGAAGCTGCTGGCGGGCCAGGGTTTACAGGTGCGCGTGGTGGACATGCGGTGGGCTAAGCCGCTTGATGCCGTTGCTATCGCCGAAGCGGCAACTTCGTCGCGCCTGGTGGTAACGGTGGAGGAAGGCGCGCTTGCTGGCGGCGTTGGCGAAGGAGTGCTCGCCGAGCTCGCGAAGCTGGAAAGCCGTGTGCCCGCCATTACGCTGGGTATTCCCGACCAGTTCATTCCGCAGGGAAGTGTCGACGTGCTGCTTTCCAGCATCGGGCTTGACGCCGACGGCATTGCGAGTACGGTGGCCGAACGCCTTCGTTAAGGAAACACGTCTAAACCCACCAGCCCTGTGCCGACGAGTCGGCGCCTGAGGGCTTCAGACCTCATTTGCGTACGTACACGTGCGCACTCGGTTTTTAGCTATCAGATATTCGTCTCGTCAACACAGGCAAGACGGATTTATATCAGTGTTTTCTTAGGCGGAAACGGGCCGCTCCATAATGTAGTCATCCATAACAAAGCCGTCTCCAATGTCGGTTACTACGCATTCGATAACGCGAAAGCCGTTTCCCTGGTAGGCGCGAACGCCCAGTTCGTTGTGCTTGTTCACGGTCAGATACATGGTCGAAAGCCCGCGCTCACAGCACAGCTCATCGTAGAAGCGTATGGTTTGCGAGCACAGGTGCTTGCCGCGTGCGTGCGCTGCAAGGTAAATCTTCGAGATAAAGAATCGGTTGGTTTCGGCCTCTGCATGTCCGCCGGTATAGCCGAGCGCAGTGCCATCGGCATCTTCCACAAACCAGTATTCGTAGCCGTTGTCGGCCATGTCGGTCTGAATGGCCTGAAGGCTTTGGAAGTGGCTTACCATGTAATCGGTCTGCGCCTCACCGATGATGGCGGGCCAGTACTCGTGCCAAATGTCGCTTGCCATGCGCGCGAGCGCGGCCTGATCATCGGCGGTTACAACGGGGGTAAACCGAGCGGTTGTCATGAATCCTCCTTTGTGCTTTCAACTCTTCTTCGTTGTTTGAGCGTGCGCGCAGGTGCTACCAAGGCACTGTTTGGGTAATGTCCAGCATCACGCAACGCAAAGGGCTGCTTGTCTTGTGTTCTCGCTTAGTCTACCCCTCTCATGTGCATTCCCGATACTTGTTTCTCAGAGTGTGACCTGACCCTATTGTCACAAAACGCCCTGCCCCCACTGTCACACCGTCCCTACTGTCACCCTGTTACACTCATACGAGCCGCAAGAATCGGCATGGGGTCCTCACTATGTTACAAGAAGCGCAAATAATCCTCAGATTTGCTGAGACAAATGTCGTTTTCACATTGTCTGTGAGAGGGCTTATAGGTACAATGTCGGCATCTGACATAGACAAACAAAATACAGCTAGTGCTTGCTGGGGGAGGGCAAGCTATAAGGCTTAGGTAAGAAAAGGTACGACTACGATGGCGCAACACGAGCGCATGAACGTAAGTCCGGGTAGCTACGCGGCGGCTCGGGCAAAGAGCACGGGCGGCACGCCGGCGTCCAGCTTTCGTCATAAGCTGGGCACGGCAGTCGGCATTGTGCTCTGCGTTATTTTGCTGCCCATGCTGGTTGTAAACCTCACCCTTATCGTGCGCAGTTTTATCAACCCCAACGAAGTGCCCAGTATCGGTGGCGTGTTCCCCCTTATTGTGGTTACCGATTCAATGTATCCCGACATTCAAGGTGGCGACCTTATCATTTGCCACACTACCGACCCCGAGCAGGTGCAGGTGGGCGACATCATCGCGTTTTTCGACCCGGCGGGCAACGGCACCAGCATTGTTACGCATGCGGTAACCCAGGTTGAAAATGGCGAAGCGGGGCTTTCGTGGATTACGCGCGGCATTGCCAATAACGCCGACGACGCCACGCCCGTGCCAGCTGACAAGTTGGTGGGCATCTATCAAACACGCTTGCCGGGCGTTGGCAGCGTGGTCATGTTTATGCAAACCGTTCCGGGCATCATCTTGTGTGTTGTGTGCCCAATTCTGTTGTTGGTGGCGTGGGATGTCGTGCGCCGCCGCCGTTATGAGAAGCGCATGCGGGCCGAAGCAAGCCTGCTGCAAAGTGAGCTCGAAGAACTGCGAGCTCGAAACAGCCAAATGTGAAAGGAGAGGGGCTATATGGAGAAGAACAGATCGCTGCGCACAGCCTCGGGGCTGTTCGTACTGGTGCTCCTAACTATCTGTGTCGTCGGAGCAACCTACGCAAAGTACGTGACCTCAGATACCGCGACTGACACCGCACGCGTCGCGAAGTGGGGTGTGGATGTTAGTGTGAGTAATACCGATCCAATTTTTAAATCAACCTATATGAAGGCTGCAACATCGACTACTCTAACTGCTGGAAATTCTGTTGAAGCTAACGCGGCTGTAGACGGTTCCCGGAGCAAGGTTGTTGCGCCGGGTACATCAGGCACATTGATTAATGCTTCAATCACCGGCACTCCTGAGGTAGCGGTCAAGGTGAAGACTGAAGCGAGTCTTGATCTCAGTGATTGGACTATTGATGGGAATACGGAATATTGTCCCATTGTTATCACCATTGATAGCGTTCCGTATAAGATGGGAGATAGTACGAACGAGACTAATCACGTATATGCCTCGATTGAAGAATTTGAAACAGCCGTAAAAACTGCTCTTAACGAAGCAGAAACGGATAGCAGTAATCAATTCGCCCCCAATACTCCATTGTCAGACAAGTATGACCACTTGGTTACCTGGAATTGGGCATTTGCTGGTGACGGCAATCCTTTCCAAACTGACGACAAGGATACCAAGCTTGGCAATCTGACGACTGCTCCGACGATCGCGTTTACCTATACTGCCACCGTCACTCAGATCGACTAACCCACACGCAGCGTAGTTCCGCGCGAAGCGCGGAAAAGCCCGCTTCCTCTTGTGATGGGAGGAAGCGGGCGTTCCCTCGTTTTGAAGAGGGGACGTAAAGGTTTGAACAAAGCGCTTTTTTGCGAGGAGGTGTCCTGTGAAGAAGCCATACATCTATCAAGCGGCCTCTGGGCAGGTCGCCAACTCTCAAAAGAAGAACCTCACTCCGTGGCTGCCAGTGCTTTGCGTGCTGGCAGCGCTTGGCGTTGTGTTAACTGCTACGTTGCTCGGAAGCAGCTTAGGGCGCTTCTCTGCGCCTGATGCCTGCGCCATTCCTCTTGTGCCCGACGCTGCCGAAACTGACGTAGCTGCTGTGAGTGATACATCCGCTTCGACAACATCGGTCGCAGCCGAGCAGAGCAGTGGAGCAGCGCAAAGCACATCGCAGCCTGCCGCCAAAAGCGCTAATTCCGCATCGGTCGACTCTGCGGAAACAAGCGATAGTTCCGTTTCCGCACGATCAACTGTCGAAAGCTCTGCGGCAAGCGATCCTGCGGCCGCTGCGAAACCTGGAGAGATGCAAGTCTACGGAACCCCGCAGGTGTGGAGCACCGAAACACAAGTCGATCTTTTCCGGAGCAACTACAACAACACGGTGGCATCCGCCGATGGCGACAAGCTCATCGCTCCGGGCACGACAAACCGCTACGACTTCACGCTGCGCAACAATGCCGAGGTTCCACTGGGCTACGAAGTCTCACTTAAGGTTGAGTCATGGTCCGCAGGTGCAGCAGATAACGCAGGTGTTGCCGACGCGGCGGGTTCAGCTGCAACAACGGAAGAGCCTTCATCTTCCGTAGGTGTTCCGTTGGAATGGAGGCTGCTTACCGCGGCTGGTGATCCTGTAAGCGACTGGCAGCCGCACGGCGAAAACGTTAGCGTGCTGGATGCCGCCACGCTTGATGCCGGGCGTCAAGCGGGTTATGCCATCGAGTGGCGCTGGGCGTACGAGCAAGGCGGCACAAGCGCAGCGGATGCTGCCGATACGGCACACGGCGACCACGCAGCACTCGAAGACTTCGGTGTGAAGGCGACTATCTTCGTGCGGGCAGAGCAAGCGCCTGCGCCACCTGCCGCCGAAACGCCGAAAACCCCACAAGATATCGTCGCTGGTCTGCTAGCACAAACGGGTGATTCCACGCTTGCGCTTGTGGCGGCGTGTTTGCTGGCTGTTGCGGCATGCGCGCTGATTGTGGTAGTGATAGCGCGCCGCAAACGAGAAAAGGACGCTGACCATGCGCGCGGGTAGTTCGATGCGGCGAAACGGGCGCTCCCAGGTTCAGCATGCCCAGACTCGCGAGTTCCGTGAGTCTCATGTGTCTCGCGAGTCCCGCGTGCCCGAGTCTCATGAATCCCGCGAGTTCTGTGAGTTCCATATGTCCCGCGAAGTCAGCGTTTCCTGTGAGCCCCACGCACAAGAGCATCGCATCCTCTCGGCGGTACGCTTCATCGTTGTTGCGCTGCTGTGCATTGCGCTGGGGTTCGGCGCATTCCGCATTGCCACGGCGCCGCAGGACGACGCGCTGCCTATGCCCTTTGGGTTTGGCGTGGCAGTGGTTATGTCGGGCAGTATGTCTCCAGCACTCGAAGTTGACGACCTGGTTGTTGTGCGGCCGCAGGAGAGCTACGCGGTGGGCGATGTTGTTGTGTACCAGTCGGGGCAAAACCTGGTGATGCATCGGGTGGTTGCGAGCGAAGGCGACACCCTTACCACACAAGGCGACGCGAACAACGCACCCGACGATCCTATCAACAAAAACGCCGTGCAGGGCGCAGTGGTGTTTAGTGTTCCGTATGTGGACGCAGCGGTTGGCGCGCTGCAAACTCCGGCGACGTTCGCGGCGCTGCTGCTGGCTGCCGTCGCTTTCCTGTGGTTGTCATTCCGCCCGCATCGCAGCAGGGAAGAAGCGCAGCTGAACGATCTTCAAAACGAAGTGTCCAGCTTAAGGGAGCAGCTGTCTCACGCGCGCTCCAAGGGCCCTTTGCGGGGATCACACGCAGATGTATCTGCGGACACACATGCGGACGCATATACGGGCGCAGCTTCGCAGACTGTTGGCGCCTATGTCATATCGCAGCGCGCTGTATCGCAAGCCATGTGCGCGACGGGTGTGACTCTTATGGACAGCTCTAATAGGGGAGGTTTCTCAGAGGGCTCGAAGTGCAATGCGTCTGCGACAGACCACTCACAGGTCGCTGCGTCACAGGTCTCCATGTCTCAGGTTATGCGTCCTATAAACACCGGCAGAGCGGTGTGTGCGCTGCTGGCGCTGGTTGTATGCTTGTGCCTGGCTGTGGGCGTGGGAGCCCGCTTTGCGTCGGATGGCTCCGCCAGCGACAGCGCTCGTGTGGCGGCATTCGCATTCACGATGCCGGGTTCAGAAAAAATCACTTATGACACGGGCAAAATCGAAAAGCCAGGCGACGAAGCAACGTACACCTTCACGGTAAGCAACAAAAAGGACAGTACGATAAGCGAAGTGGCGCTGCGTTGCTTGTTCACGGTGGAGCTGAACGGCAGCATGCCGCTTACCTGCACGATTGAGAAAGTGGATGGCCAGGGTACAGGTGGCGCTGATCCGACGAACCCGACGAACCCGACAAACCCGACTAACCCAACCGATCCAACAGATCCAACGAACCCAACCGGTCCGGTCGACACGGTGCTTTCCGTGGCGCTGACAGATGGGGATGCGGGTTCCTCGGGCAGCGCGGAGGCAGGTTCCCCGGGTGGTACGAGCATAGGTCCCACGATTGGCACGACGACAGCAGAGGCTCAGGCGGGAACTTTTGAGGCCGCTTCGCAGCGCACCGACACGTATAAGCTCACCGTGCGCTGGCCAAATAACAAAAACGACGCGAAGTACGCCTCGCGCAGCGCTGTTGCGGAAGTGAAGTTAACTGTGAGAGCAGAGCAGATTGACTGAGACTCCGCCAGCCTGCACAGCGCGTTGTGCGTCCGAGCAGGCTAGCGAAACCTCAGCACGGAAGAGAGAGTAGGAATGCGAAACGATAAACGACAGATTGCCGAGAGCGCGCCCATCAAGGGCGGCAAACGTGCTGTCGCATGGGCGGCGCTGATCGTTTGCGTGGTGGCTTTAGCAGTTGGCAGCGTGGCGGCGCGCTACGTGACGGAAAACCCTTACAGCTCCGAAATGGAGTCGGCTGTATTCCATATAAGCTCCGACTATCTTGTTGAGCTTACTGAGGAAGGAAATCCTGTATCGCGTGTTGTGCCATACGCAGACACCTTCGACATTCACTTATACAACTATGAGAAAGAAAACGTCGCGCTTATCTCGCAGGTGGACATTGCGTACACGGTGACAGCCCAAAACGCGACGGTGAGCGTGAAAGCCGCTGATGGGACGGAGATAGACCTCGGTGCGAGCGGTAGTTATCAGCTCGCGAAGGCAACGGGCGAAGATGGCAAAGCACAACAGGTGCTCCACGTGACCCCCACAAAACCGACTTCGCCAGACAATCCCATTACGGTGACGGTGAAAACGACTTCTCCCTACGACAAGAAGCTCACTGCGACGTTTACGGTTGCCGGCAGTGTGCCCAGCTACACGATTGTCGATAAGGGCGACGGTACGGTATTAGTGACGGTCGAAACCAACGACTACGCTGGTGAAGTAACGCTGAAGTGGAACAACACCAGGTTCTCGCCCGACAACACGAACGAACTGATGTCGTCGTGGACAGATGCAAGCATAGACGGTGCTACGCCGGGCAGTTCGCAAGGCACGTTTACGGCTGAGCCCAACTCCACCTACAAGCTGCTGTTTTTCAAGCACACCGCAGACCGCTATAACGATGGCGCCAAAAAATCAGGCACCGGTACAGTAATAACGCTGGAGTAAGAACGATGATAGCAAGGGAAACGAACAAAAAAAGAAACACCACCTTTGAGCGCGTGCTCTCGATAGTGCTCTCTCTTTTACTAGTCCTAACCTGCCTCGGCCCAACCGGCACCGCCGCCATAGCCAGCGAGCTAACGAGAGAGGCTTCGAGTCAGACTGACGTAATGTTCAATGGTTACCAGAACCGGGACTTGGAAATTTACAATTATTTGCACTATACAAACGCTAATGGCGAAATTACGAACAGTAGTGGAAGCTACTGCATTACGGGGGAAAACACTCTCTCAGAGCGCAACATCATCATCGGCAACCATGCTGTAGCGGGGAATAATAAAACCAACCCATTGGATGCGGATATCCCCATTTCTCTGAGATCTCTCAATATGGCCGGCACTATGACTATCAAGCCGGTAGGTCCAAACAACGATAAGACGACGGTTATCACTGTTGATGTTGCCTCTTCTTTGGGTGCGCTGGTGGTAGGAGATAATGCCAAGCTAGAAATAATCCTTGCTGAAAATCTAGCGATAGGAAGCATTACTCTGGGTCAGAATAGTGCGCTTACGATAACAGATGCTAATACTGGTGCCGGTACGCTCACTGTTTCTGGAGACTTTGCAAGTCAGGGAACGGTAAACCTTAATGGTGGAACCGTAACGGCAAACAAGGGTATTTCTGCTAAGAGCCTGTCATTGAACGGCGTGACAGTGGATGCGAATAATCAGGCGGTCACTGCAACCGATGCGCTTTCTATGGCGAATGGCCGAGTGAATAATGCGTCGCTGTTTGGTTATACGGGTACAGATACAAACACTCAGAAAACACTCACGCTCAGTGGAAGCAATGCATTCTCCAACGTCACGGCGGTAGGGTGTGAAGCAGACAGTGCCTTGAAGGTTTCGATTGATGGAATCGGCACTATTGCTTCTAGCGACAATACTACGTATTACAATGACTACGCGATCACTTATATGTCCGATGATGCGACTGTTGAACCGCTAGAAAGCTGGTCGGTTGCTTATCGTGCCAAACTCAGTTCTGCGAGTTCTACCGACTTTACTGACGCAACGATTCAAGGCTATCACACTCGTACTGCCTATACGCCAGACACAACTGTTCCTCTTCCAGGGGATTCCCCGAAACCTGGATATAACCTTAAAGGCTGGAAGTTAAGCGATTCCGAAAACCCCGTAAAAGCAATTACTGCTGTAAATGGCAAAATCACCTTGTTGGCAGTGTTGGAACCAGGCGCAGTTGCCGTAAAGATGGACCTTGGTTTCGGTCCAACTTCTTACACAAATGACAAGGATGCTGATGGAAATCTTCCCGAACGACAGAAAACGATAGTCTCCAAGCTCGATGAATTGATTACTCTCCCTGTTCCTTCTCGCTTTGGCTATCAGTTCAAAGGATGGAAGATAACCAGTGGTTCTGGCGAAAAGGTTCTTTCTTACACTGGTGGGACGGAAATATCCTACAAGGTAGTGATGGCGGATTGTAAGCTTGAAAATGAACAGTCCGTCGTTACTATGGAGGCTCAGTGGGAGGCTGACAAGTTTGATCTCACCCTATTCTTGGGCTCGAGTGTAGAGAATGAGGGTAATCTTAAGATTTCAGTTGATGGTGGGACAACTTATATAACGCTTGAGGAGTTAAACAATACTCCAAGCGTAACTGTGGCTGATCGAAAGATTACGTTTGGCAGTAAAATAACCTATGGCCAGAGTATTAGCGCATACTTAAAAGAATTTTTCAAAGACTTGCCTGAAGGCACTCTCCCTGTTTTGCAGGACACGACTCCAGACGGCAAAGCGCAAACCTTTAGCGGTTGGTCGAGCGCTACGGGTGCTATCAATGATGCAACCACTCTTTGCTACGGCGAAGGGGGTATGCTCACACCGGGCGGAAAGAAGCTGACAGAGTATCAAGAAGACTTGCGTAAGAACAATCCTGCGATTAACGCTGTTTGGGGTGTGATGAGCTACGGTTTGACGCTGCCAGATGCTATGCCAGAGGGATGGAGTCTGACCTATACCGGTTCAGATGGTGCCATGAAAACCATCGGTGAAAAGAGTCAAACAGGTGGCACTATCCAAGTGCAGCAAGGCAGCACGGTAACACTTACTACGAAAGTGGCGAGCGCCCAGAATTTCAGCTTATGGGATTTTAAATCGAGTGCCTCGACCGAACATGGCAACAAGATCCTTCCGGAGGAACAGGGGCACAACTCCGGTAATTCAGAGTTTCTCTACACGTTCGCTATGCCTGCGGCCAAAGTAACGGCAAAATATGGCAAGGGACAGGAGATCTGGGTAGACATCGCCAAAAGCCCCATTACGTTCGAAGAGAACGTGAATCACAACAGTCGTACTGTCAATGGTTTCTGGTATGCCGACCTCATTGATGGCATGACGCCGCTGTCTCGGGATGAGAGCAAAATGTTATCCGGCACAAAGGAGGATGGAACTACCGCCCTTTCTGAAGGCGCCTATTTCTATCAGTGGAATTTCACGGACAAGTTTTGTGTTACTAGTAAAAATAAAGCCACCAAAAACCAGTTGACGTTGGTAAATACCCTAACAAACGGCGTGTATTTTAAAGATGTAAACCTTGAAATGCGCGATGTCTATGTGAACAATGCCAACGGAAGCCTGATCGACAACGTGGACTGCGAGAGTTCCATTAAGACACATACTGACTATACCTCTGAAAAAGTCGAGGCAGGTCTCAAGAATGTTAATCTAGCAGATTACGCTAACATTGTCGTCAATAACACCAACAGGAAAACCTACGCCACCACCTTGTATTTCAAGGGAGCAAATAACACGGTCGGTGCGATCATGCAGGATAAATTCCGGGCGAACATTGACTACATTAATTCTCTGAAACTACAAGGCATCGAGAATGGCACCGTTAAGCTTGGTACCGCCTTCGGTAACTTCGAGTATACGGTGTTTGATATCTCGGTAAAGGAATATACCAAGGAGAACAAGCCGAACGACTTCAAATATCTGTTTTACTTTGCCAATCAAACGGGCGGTGTGGTTAATAACGCCGTTATCAAGGCACCAAGTAAGAACGTGCATGCGGGTTGTCTGACAGACGCGGGCAAGGCGGTTTCCTTTACAAACTCTACGGTAGAGCTTTTTAGTCTCTGTGTTGGCCGGACGGTCAAAGTGATCAACTCTTATATGCGCATACATGAAAATGTACGGCTGGGCAGCATCCCGATTCGCCTTGAAAAAGGCGGCAAAGTAGTCATCGATGGTAATCTGGAGATGAACTTCCACCACTGGGCTGACTCAGATACATCTGAGAAAAAAGGCATAACGGATGAGTCGCAGGATAATTTGCTTATTGTCAAGGGAACCTTCTGCGATATTTCCAACCGCACCTGGCAAGCCGGAACCCTGATCTGCAACACGCTGGTTCTCGGTCGTGTCGGTGGCATCAAGGGTGGCACGGTCATTGCCAACCAGATCACCAACCAGGCTGTGGGCTTCTGGAAGTACGATCCAAACAATCATGAATATAGCTATGATCCGGTCGGGAACAATCAGACACAGAGATCGCAAAGCAATTCTGACAACTACCCCTTTACTGTATACCACCACAAAAGTGAGCAGCCGAATACTTATACTTTCAGCGGAGGCAAAATCTACCTGCTGGGACACTATAAGGCAAATAACAAAGTATACGATTCCACGGTGAAGGCAACAGATAGTGACAACCCAGTTGCACACTTTATGAATCCGCTTTTCGATGCCAAGGGCGACCTGGTGGAAAGCCCAACTGTGAATATCGATGCTGTGAAGGACGCAGTAAAAACCAGCAGTCTGAAGAACAACGAGTGCATCGTCCTAGGCAACAGCAACGATTACTACAGCCAAAGGCGTTCCGTTGACATCTCCGGAGCTGAGATTTACGCTGCGGGCAATATCACCTTCTATAACGACACTACCGTTTCCGGGGGAACCATCACCTGCAACGGATCCTTTGGCAGCAAGGGCGACCTGACGGTCACCGGCGGCAGCATTACCGCCACCACAGTGGGCAACGCCTACAATCTTAAAACAACCTTAAAGGATAAGACCATCCGCTGGAAGCGTACCGACATCCAGGGCGGCACGGTGACGGCGGACAGGATCGGCGCATTTGAAAAACGGGTGTCTGATGCGGAAGGGCCCACAGAGATGAATCGGCCGAAGGGCACCGTCACCATCGGGGAGAATGCCACTATCGTGGATACACCAAAAATCTACCACGACGTGTACATCAACTATATCTTCGATTCGGCGCTGTTCAACAATAACGGAACGCCCGCGAACCAGAATACACTGCGCTTTGAAACCACCTGGAAACAGGAGGAAACCTTTGCAGCGCAGACATGGACAAATAATTCCTTGAGTTTTACTGCTCCTCATGTCCTTGACACAAGCGGCGGAAACGGAAGCTGGACTTGGGACAGTTTGACCGGCAAGCAGGTGGATTCAATATCCGGTTCGGGCATACCGCAAAACGGCAGCAGTGCGCTTGATGGAGAAAAAAGCGCATACGATCGAATCCAGATGAAATTGTACGCCGTCAAAGGCAGCTACGACCTGATTTTCAAGGCGGGCGCTTCCCAGATTACGAACATTACCTGCGACGGTGAAGCGATAACGAAAACGGAGGATGCAGGCGAAACACCCACCGCAACTGTCACTGCCGGAAAAATAGTGGTGCTGACATTTGCGGATTCGACTATGGCGAAGGATTATTCCGTCTTCTGGTACATCGACGGCAGCGGGTTCATTCACAGTGTCCTGCCCGATCGAAGTGTCAATGGTCAAATCAGCTTCACCATGCCCAATTCCGACGTGGAGATCTTTGCCGCGAATGAAGTGGAACTGGATTTGGATAAAGCTTCCTATACCCTCTTGGAGGACGGCTTTCGTACCGAGGCCAACGCAGAGCCTGAGCGAACGGATTCCACCTTCCACTACCTAGGCAATCTGGTGATCCATCAGGGATCCATAAAAGAGGATATGCAATATCAAGATATAGATACTGTTGTCAATGCGGGTAATAATGCCCTCGCGTCGGAACAGTTGATTGCGCCCAGGAAGTCCAATAATGACATAATTCAAACCACTAATAGAATTCTGGTAGATGACGCCTTTGACAACAGCGCAGGTGGAAGAACGGTAACCCTGCGCCGGATTTACCAGAACGGAACCCCCACTTCTCGCGGCATCGAGCTGGAAGTAGGGGCAAAAGTCAAGTTTCTGGTGGATGGAGCCATACGAACCTGTCGCATATATGTTCCTCAGGGTTCCGACTTCGCGGTCAAAGGGAAAAATAACGACAGGAATATGGATGCGATCTATCCGATCTACAATGGAGATGCGCTGATCGGCCACGACATTGCTGCCATTGGCAATTTTACTGGTAAGGCGGGCAATATCACCCTGCAGGACCTGACCATTCTCGGCAGACAACAGGGTTTGCTTGGAGCGTTGGGGTACAGCAAAGAATCAAGCGATAATACCGTACAGTACATAAACTGCAGATATAAATCGTCGCAGGTAGGAACAGGAAATCGCGGCTGGTATAACCGTAGCTATTTTGCCTATAATGCCGGAACCGTGATCTTTGACGGATGCGAAATAACCCTCAAGATATCGAGAGACTGGCCGGGATCCTTCTGTGACCAAAGCAAGAACGTCACCATAAAAGGCGATTCAAAGATCACCGTCATGGATAACGGTGCCACCGAAACAGATCCAGCCCGCCCTTTCTATTTGAGGATCAAGAATAGCCTGGTCATAGATAACGCCACCCTGGATCTGTCCCTTCGCGTGCCGGATGATAGCAGAACCTATCGGGTGTATCAGGGTGCGGGAAGTCTTCCGCAGGAAGTAAAGCTCACAAACAACGCGACCCTGGTTCTGGAGCAGCACGCCCGTCTGAATAAGCTGGTAATTGGTGACAGTACCAAGTCCGACGACACAAGCACGGTCAAGGCCGGGCAGACAGGAACCGGCTACCTGTTGTGTGAGGACATTCAGGTGAACGACAGCGCGACGCTGGAGGCGGGCGGGATTATCGTCTCCGGCTTCTACAATGGCGAAAATGAATTCCAAATCCAAACAGAAGGCCAGTTCCGGAATGCCATGGCTGCCGAAAAATACATTTACGACGGGAAGAACTGCCCCGGCCTGGTGGTCAACGGCGGCACGGTAACAGCCAAGGAATACATCACCGGTGACGTGAACGGCAAGATCACCGTTAAGGACGGTACCGTCAATGCCCCGGCTATCGGAACTACCGGCAAACTCTACGGTTACACGCAGTATGTACCCAGGAAAGGTGAGGAATACATCTACACCTACGAAAGGATCCCTGTAGGCGCTACGGTCAACATCACGGGCGGCACGGTCAATGTGGCTCGTCCAGCAGGCGCCACCGAAGGTGATGTGGTTCCATATCTCGGTGGCATTCGTACGGGCATCAACGTCAGTGGCGGCACGGTAAACTTGGGCGAGGGTGCTGTTCTTGGTATCACAAAAGAACAACAGACAGCTCTTGAGACTGAGGCAAGTACACATGGAACTTCGGCTGCCGATTACAGCGGAACGCTAAAGGTAACCGGTGGCGCGATCAATGAATTAAGCGCATCTGAAAAGGGCGGCTCCATACTCATGCCTTACGGCATAATAAACGTTTCTGGCGCCAGCACCGCCATTCAGGCGCACAACATGATAGCCCACTGTGGTGACATAACCATCGACGGGGCTACTGGGGCAACGTGCAACAATACATATATCGGCGATGACAGGGTGCATGATAAAGTTGCCGTGAACGTGGTCAATCAGCTGTCTGCCAAGAACCTTACTATCCAGAATGGCTCAGTAGTCTATGCCGCTTACGCGTGTGCCAATGTGCCAAAGGGTGAGTCGGGCAGAATTGAAGTTGCAAATGCTGACGGCAATCGTGCCTATCTCTATACCACCGATGCTTATGGTGCTATCGGCGAGGGCGAATGCAACTCCAGCTACATTGATACTGCGAATGACCCGTTAGGGCTTAAGAAAAACGTGTACGGCACGAAAATGGTAGACGTTCACTACGTCGTTCAGCCAGAAGATGTCCTGCTTCAAGACGATGTGGATAAAGTAAGCAATCCCAATCTTGACCAGGCATCAGGTTTACCTTATTACACGGTCGTTGCAAGCGGCGCAAGCGATGAAGATAAATACTACTACACCAAAGACGCTTCCTGCAGTGGTTACAAGTTCCTTGGTTGGTATGAGTATGATCCTCAAACACAGAAGTTTAAGAACGATACAGAAGTTGACAAAATCGACAAAACCAATTCCAGTACCATTTATCTGGGAGCCAAGTGGGAGAAGGTTAAGGTTGAGTTCGAGCTTCAAATCGAAGTAGAAGAAAGCGAGTACGATTCTGCGACCATGAATCTTGTTAAAGAGGGGACGGACGGCAAGAATCTGTATCGCTTCAATCAGAAGGCTTCTGTTGCCTACGGTGACCCGATTCTTTCAGCCCAGGGCGTTCTTTTGCAGAACTATACCACCAACACGCTTGGTGTTCTGGAAGTCTCTTATGACAACCGTGTCATTCAGCATACCGATACCGATATAGTAACGCCGGAAATGGCGGATGCTTATGTAACTGGCGGGAATACGTCGCTGGTTCTGAAAGTCACGAGCACCCAAGTAGAGAAGATTAAGGTTACACTGGATCAGAACAAGAAAGATAAGGGTCGCCCGAAAGATGCGATATTCAATTTGTCGTTAGAGAAAGACCTGACTGGCGGTAACACGTCTAATCAGGTAGCCGTCTACGAGCCCATCACGAGTACACTGGGCGACATCGAGCAATTCGCGGTTTCGGGTGAGCCAGATGGCGGGGATGGTCTGATCAATCCGACTGCGCCAGGCTATACTTTTGGTGGTTGGTACACGGATAAGGGGTGTACTGAGGGAACGAAAGTTAATTCCACGACAACACTCAAGGTTTTGCATGACAATCAGACTACTACGCTGTATGCCAAGTGGACACCGAACACCTATGTGGTGCAGTTCAGTGCAAAAACGCTTGAAGAAAGCCAGCTTTCTGATGACGAACCCCGTTGGGTGACGGCAGATATTACTGCTCCGGACGCTAATCAAGATCCCAAGCATGAGCTGAACTATACCTGGGTGTACGATACTTTGCCGAATAAAGACAGCATAACACTGCTTGGCGGTGGCCCTGAAAATATCGAGGCACTTCCTGTTGCATGGCGCGAAGGGTATGTCTTTAAGGGTTGGTTCTATCATAGCGAGAAGAATGGCAAGGATTGCGAAGTCACCAGTGAAAGCGAGCTGGATCAGTTAATTATTGACAAGCTTGATGTTACTAAGAAATATGTCGAAGGCTCCAACACAGAGCCTGCGTTGACGTTGTATGCGTCCTATAGCCCGGTGGAGGTCACGTATGATCTGAATGGCGGTGTGTGGAAGGGCTCTGGGTTCGTAGACAACAAACATAAGCCGAAATATGGGGATCCACTTGCGGGGTACTCTGTGGATGGTTCAGGCTCAACCAACTATGACAAGCTTGGCGTGGCGCAAAGCGCTGACGGCACTACGTATTCTGTGCACAGTACAACGAGTGGTTACTTCAAAAATAATAGCGATTTCGTGACCAACGACTATCGCAAAACACTCGCGCGAAAGGGTTACACCTTCAACGGCTGGAAAGAAGAAGGCGACAAAACCTCTCCTACCGTCCACTATGGGTGCGCTCCCCGTTTTAACAATCTCAACTTGGTGGCAGACTGGACGCCGAACACCTATACTCTAAACCTTCACGTCAAAGACGAGAATTACAAAAAAGCGGATGGTACTACCGATGGGTACGAGTCTGCATTTAATACACCTAATCCTAGCAATGCGGCTATTAGTAATGTCACGGTGGGCGAAGCCATTGGTCCTGATAGTACTTGGCCAGATAAGACACAGTGGCATGCCCATAACCCGAGCGTCACGAACATTACAGATGATACTAAGCGTTTCATGCTTGGCGCGACCTTCGCAGCGCTCGATCCAGGCGACAGCACGAAAACTAGCGAAAACAGTATTTATCTTAAGTATGCAAGTGCAGTCACTAACATGTTGAATAGTGGCACTATGTTCGACAAGGGTGACATATTCTTCCTTCCTGATGATGAAAAGTATCGCAAGGATGTAGAAGGTGCTACGGCAAGCAAAAATCTTACGAACTTCACGGTGCCTGACTATCCTACGGGCAGTGAAATTGATTTGTATAGTGTATACCGTGAACGCTCCTTGGTGTTCATCGAAGAATACGTGGACGGTAATGGTGTAACTCAGAGCAAGGTTATGTATTCTTCTCCCTGGAACACATACGAGGACTATCCTTACGACGAATTAGAATCGGGTTATAAGAGGGATCCGAGAAGCAGCTATTCAAAGCTAACCGCTTCAGATGGTGGTTATGCTTTAGCAGGCTGGTATGTGGATTCCACTATCGTTGATTCAGCACGGGAGTACACAAATAATAATTACACTAACAACATTGATACGTGGAAAACAAACCAAAGTGCTAACAACAAGTACGATATCAACGTCTATACCGCCTATGTTGCCCAGCAGAGTATCAAGCAGGAACTGAATGCGAACTCTAATCCCGCCAGCATCGGAGTATCTACCGCATCTTATACCTTACCTGGCAGTATGCAAGAAGGCGAACTGAGCTATATGCTTACCAATCCGGCTAGCTCGGAAAGCTCGAGCACTTTGAAGCTGGTTAGTAAGGAGGATATGGAGGAGCACCAATACGATGTGAATTGGACAGATGCCAGCAACGCTCCGCATACAGCAAACGACACGGTTGCCATTACGCTGAAACTGGAAAAGGGCGGCACTTCCTATGAGGTTGATTTGGCGAGAGGTGGGCCATACAAGCTCGGACAAAGGACTGGGTCTGGCAGTTCTGAGTATCAGCATATCGGAAAGGGCTGGAATATCACTCTGACGTTGCATCATTCCAAGGTAATGACCCAAGAATCACAATACACTTTCGATATCTCGTATGCTTTTACAAAAGGTGATCCAAATACACTGGCGCAACAGAAGTTGACGGACAAGGTCACGGTGAAATTGACACCTTCCCTCTACAACGTGGAATATCAAGCAAATCTGCCAGAGGCAAAGAATAAACTGAAGTTGATTCAGCCTCAGACTAACCATGTCTTTACGCAGGCAACGGATGCTAATGCATATTCCTGCACAGAAAATCAAGCATATGGTTCAAGTCTGTTATCAAAGGAAGACACTTTGTCGCTGGAGGGCTATGATCTGAAAGAACACACACTAGAAAGTGATACGCAGACGACAATATGGAGCTACGGAGATAGCGATTCCGGTGGATCTAGCACGGCGTCCTCGATAAAGATTCTGTCGCTGGAGGATGTTTTTGGTTCAGATAGCACGGCGAAGAAGAAAGAACTAAAAGACGGTAAAGTTACGGTGCAGGCCGACTATGTAGCTAAGGAATACAAGCTCAAGAAAGATAACACCCTGCCAAATAACGCATGGACCGTTGCTTACAGTGCAGGTGCAAATGACGCAGTGGCTCCAACGGTGGCATTCGAGAATAATGCCTCTGAAGCCCAGGTGAATTATCACTCCCAAGTTACTTTTACTCCGAACGCCAATCAGCCAGCGGAGTACATCACGCTAACGTATGCCGAAAACGAGAAGGGGGACGCGAAAGCGCATCGTCTGGATACGTGTGCCGCAGAGCAGAACGGCAGCTATGTCTTTACTATGCCAGCAAGTGAAGTGACTATCAGCTATAGCAACACGATGGATCTTTACCTGGATAACGGTACCATCGAGTTGTTCCCAGACGGATTCAAGCAAGTGGCGAATCAAGCTTACGGTACCGAAATGGTCACTTGGCCAGGTAACTATCGAATTCTGCAAGACGCGAACGATAACGCAGATTCCCATTCGACTAACAATGTGCTCAAGTTGAACGGAGATCTGCTGAATCGTAAGGATATCCCGGTGCAATCAGGGAGCCAGGATGCGAACGAGCCACGTACGATTACCCTTGGTAACCTGAACATTGCGAGCAGCGATTCCATTGAGCTGATAAACAAAGATGCAAGCGGACAAATTGTTTCTACCAAGGTGAATCTGACGCAAGAAGGCAACATCAAAGCAAAGAACATCCTCGTTCCCGCAGGTACGAACCTAACGTTGACGGGGGGTTATAATGCAAGCGATGCCTCGCAAAACAAGACCATCAAGCTTGCGCCGGTGCCAAACCGAGCTGCAATTGGTACCACGAGCGATAATCCTGCAAACGGCGCTATCACCTTGGAGAAGGTCGATGTGTCGATGGATTTGAATGCTCCGTCGATTTCTTCGGGTATCGGATCTGGGAATCAAGTGTCTCCCGGAGAAACAAACTCGTACGGCAATGTGTCAATAGCAAACAGCCGAATAACTGTGAAGGAAGCAACGAGCGCGAGTGGGCAATACAAAGGTGCGTGGATTGGTGGTACCAGCGTACCTAGTGTGACTATGGATAATACGCAGCTTTGTCAAGATGCCACCAGCAGCAACCATGGTGCGCGTGCAATAGATGGCGTTGCGGTAACGCTGCAGAATTGCCCAAGCATTGGCACGAGTGATAATCCGATAAAAGAGCCAATTCATGCACAAAAGAGTCTAGAGTTTATCAACTGTAAGGTCTATCAGGAATACCAGAGCCAGCTGACCGATAGAGCTATGATTGGTACTGATGGGTGCACAACTACCGTTTCGAATACAACGTTGCAGGCAAGTTTTACGGGTAATGGTTCGACTAAAGAATTGTTTACAGGTCAGATGGTGATCCAAGATGCCGTCTCTGATGTAACAATCAATGGTGTCCAAGTGGTCGAGGTAGGTAATGGCAGTATCGCTATTAATGCAGAGGGCGTAACGCAAACCCCCATTGCTGTTGGTGGTGCAACACAAGATGCAGTAACGCATAATCATGCAGGCTTGAGCTACCTGCTGCTGGAGGAAAAGCAACTTCCTGATACACCTCCGTCTTTAACGGTGACCAGCCTTGGCGAGGACAAGACGATCACGGTGCAGCAACCGGCGCAACCCGTGGGTAGCACGTCGAAAAACGTGACCGTGGGGACGCTGACCATCAACGATGATGCGAAGGTGGTTTTGGATGGCAACCTTAAGGTGACTGGTGCGACTACGGTTGCGGCGGGCCAGACGCTCACCGTTGAGAACGCGAATACAGACGCCGCAGCCAACTATGGCGTGACGTATGAGGCGGGTCTGACTGGTGAAGGCAACTATGAACAAACAGGTGGCAAGCTTACTGGCAATGCCGATGTGGTGGTCAAGGGCAATATGACCTTGAACAATGTGACGGCAAACTGCGGAACCAAAAACTTAGGCAGCAATGGTGGCAGCGCTGCGACTACGGGAGCCGACGGTGCAATTACTCCAAGCACTGCTTCCACGGTTACCATTAATGGCGGTAACGTTACGGCGGCCACCATCGGTGCGTGTGGAGCTCAGAACAGCACTTTCACGTTTGTGAAGACGGAAAGCAACCCGCAGATTACTGGCAACTTGGTGCAGGACCATTACCGTGTCGCCTACGACACGGGCAGCTTGGACCTCGACTTGAACGGACTACCCACTGTGCTGCGTACTCAAACTGATGGTGCAGCCGAGCCCGTTGATCCTCCTAATGGTATACCGGCAGACCCGACGGGTGATGACAAGGATAAATTCAATTGCTGGTATATTTCAAACGAGGATGGCACGACGCGTCTTGGCTTGCTCGATACTGAGGCCGTGCCGAGCGGATTGTATGGTAAGACGAAGCTCTCGGCGAATACCGCATCCCAGGACATGAGTGCCGCTGATTCTGATGGCACAAAGACGCTCACCGTGCATGCTTGGGTGAACCCGACAGGGACGGCGCTTATCAAGAGCGGCAGGGTGTTTACGAGCTTCAAAAGCGGCTACACGGACAAACAAGTTTCGGTTTCGCAACGCGGCGCATGGACGGCACAGCTGGTAAGCGATGGCGCAAATGTAACTGGGCGCGACTATCAGGTTACGTTTGAAAAGCCCCTGCCTGCTGGCACCGATCTTACCCTCACGGTGCTTGCCGAGGAAAATACTGATCCCAATACCAAGGCTGCACCAAACGCGTATTACCACTACTTGGTTCCTTCTGGCGGCACGACAACCGTTAAGTTCTCGGACTTCACCAAGATGGGAACCACAGAGACAACCCCGCCTGTGCTTACTGACCGCGCGTTAGGGAAAAGTGAAAAATTCCTGCTCAGTGCCGACTTCGGTGAGCTTGGTTCGAATGCTAGCCCGGCGGGCGGTTCGGTAACCTTCTCGCTGATTCCGGCTGAGAACGCTGATCCATATAAGATGGGTGACCCAGTGAGCTACACGGTAACCTCGGTGACCCCTGGCGCGATTACGGCAATCGATACCTCCGTTACGGTGAATACTGCGCCTGCGGGTGAAGAACGTCTCAAGGGTTCGAAGGTGTATTTGGTCGGTACATTGAGCAAGACGGGTGACACTGCGGGTACTTCAGCGTTCGCGGTTCCCTTCGATGCGACAGCAACCCTGAATTCTGCGGGCACCGATATCAAAGGCACTTGGGTAAATGGCAATACCGTGGCGTTCGAGCTAGGTACTTATGAAAGCGTTGCGGCAGGAAGTCACTCCTTCTCCTTCGTCGGACTGCCCGAAGGCTCATACAACATCACATGGAAACTCTGCGCAGGCAAAGCGCAAAGTGCAACGGATGCAGGATCTGGCGCGCCGGGCGGAGCAGGTGCGGGAACCAACACGCCGGGTGCGGCAGCTGGTGCGACACACACAACGCTCAATATAATGCGCGACGTGTGCAGCAACGAAGTCCAGAGCGCCCTTACCGTGCCTACCGCCGCACAGCCAATGCTTAAGGTGACTTATCCGCAGCAGAGCAGTCGTGTATTGGATTCGACGAATCCGGATCATTTGGTGGCATTCGACTGCACCACAAACGCCGGTTCCACAATTACTGTGACTGTGGAAAAGCAAAGCACCCTTCTGGGGAATTTCCAGGCGATCGAAGGCTCGTCTTCGCAAACTATATCGCCGACCACAGTGTCATCTGGTTCTGCAGGCGATCCTCAGCTGGCCACCGCCACAGCCAACGTTGCAATCCCTGCCGCCAAAGGAACCTATCGCGTGCGATTCTCCATCACCGGCACCAGCAAAAACGACGACGACGTATTCTACACGTTCATCGTGCGTTAGTGGTAAGCAGGCGGCCTCTCAACCAGGGGTCGCCTGTTTCGTACGGTAGGAAATTCAGCATTATTGCTTATTAAAGAAGCTACAAATTGCGGAATAGATTGAAATAAAGACTAGCAAAATTGTAAAATATCCAGCAGTAAAGATTAGCAAAATTGCACACTTCCTGATACCTGCAAATACTCTTCTAGATTGACGAGGTAGCAACGTGTTTCAAAGGAAAGCCTACAATCAGCTTGAGCGTTGGGCAGACAGGCTGGGTCAGACGGCTCTCCTTGTTACTGGTGCGCGGCAAATCGGCAAGAGCTACTTGATCGAACATCTCGGTCGGCAGCGATTTCAGTCTGTTGCGGAAGTCAATCTTGTTCTCAATAAAGATGCGAAGCGTGTTCTCTCGGATGTTTCGAGTGTTGAAGATTTTATTGTGCGGTTGTCGTTGCTTTCGGATGCCGAACTCATTGCAGGCAAAACGTTGGTATTTATAGATGAGATTCAAGAGCTTCCCGATCTTATGACCTTGGTAAAGGCACTCGTTCAGGACGGTCGCTTCTGCTATGCGTTTTCTGGTTCGATGCTTGGTACCGAGTTGCGGCATGTGTGTTCATATCCGGTGGGATTCGTAACGGAAGTAACCATGTACCCCATGGATTTCGAAGAGTTCTGCTGGGCAAACGGCCTGAAGCCAGATGTGTTGGGTGTGGTAGGCGAGTGCTGCGCTGCGCTTACGCCTGTGCCCGACTACCTGCACGAATCGCTCCTTAGCTACTTTCGCACGTACATGGTGGTGGGCGGCATGCCTGCAGCTGTGCAGGCGTTTGTGGATGACGGTGGCAACATGCGGTCGGTGAGAACGGTGCAAAGCGAGCTTGTCGTGTCTTACGTTCACGATATTACAAAATACGCGAAAAACGCAGCTCCGAATGTGCGCGCTATTTTTGAGCAGCTTCCCGTGCAGCTTGATGCGAAATCTCAGCGTTTCCGCTTGAATTCATTGGATTCTAAGGCCCGCTACGACAAGCTTAGTCTCGATTTCAATTGGCTTGTATCAGCTCATGTTGGGCTTAAGTGTAATGTGGTACGCAATCCGAAAAGCCCGCTTAAGGCAACGGAGGATTCAGGCAACTTTAAACTGTACGAGTCGGATACGGGCATGCTGGCAAGTCGTTACGACATTTCAGTTGCACGCGCACTCTACACTGATGATCGTACGGTTAACCTGGGCTTTATGTTTGAAAACGTTTTTGCTCAAGCGCTCGTATCGTGTGGTTGCTCTCTGTACTATTACATGAATCGCAAGCGCGGCGAAGTTGATTTCCTTGTTGAGGGTGCCCGTGGGGAAGTAGTTCCTATTGAAATCAAGTCTGGCCGTTCTCCCCGGGCTCACGAAGCACTGAATAAGTTGCTGGCTACGGATGATTACGATATCAAGCGTGGTTTTGTGTTCTCGCGTCTTAATGTAGAGGTTCGTGACAAGGTGGTGTATCTGCCGTGGTATGCAGCCCTTTGCCTTCCCGAAGCGCTTGGATTGAGAAAAGGTGTCGACACTGAAGATTCGTTTACCATCACGCTACCCAAGCTCGGTTAAACGCTCGACAAAGTAAAACCCTTTCCCTTATGGTTGTAATCGCAACCATTTCGGGGGTCTGCTACACACGCAGCTGTTGGCGCAAGGCTGTTTGTAAGGTCTGCGAGAAATTGACACCATGTTCGACAGCCAAAGCATTCAGCCATGCGGGAAGCGTTACGGTGCGGTTCACTGCTCGAGACGATAGGGCCTGCCGCACTGAGGGCATATATGCGTCAATGAGTACGGTGCGCTCATTCGATTCGACGGTTAATTGGCTTAAAGGTGTGGGAACTGGTATTTCTTCTCCGTCTTCTTCTAATCCGAACAGTACACAGCCCAAAAGTTCGCGTGCGGATAGCAGCGCGTCATTGTCATCTACACCGCTTGTTGCTACTCCTAAATCAGGGAACTCTACCGCGATTTCCTGCCCCTGTTCGTAAGTAAAAATTGCTGGATAGAAGTACCGGTCGGCTTTTTTCATGTATGATCCTTTCGAGGGAGGGTTACTCGAATCGCAGCCCCGACTGCGTCTCGATGCTCTTTAGCGTCTTTGGTGGTATGTCTTTTGTTGGATGCTTCACTGCGACTCGTCCGTGTTTTGTCGGATGTTTAAATTGGTGGTGGCTTCCAACTACTGCGACCTCGTACCACCCATCAGCCTTGAGCTGTGCGATGATCTCTCGTGACGAATAGCTTTTCAACCCTATCTCTCCTGCAAATCAGTATAACGAATAGAATAACAAGTGTATATAACACATAGAAGAATATTTGTTATTGTCGTACCTTCAAGGTATTCCCCGCTACGGCTAAGCTGCAAAGGGGGTCGTAATCCTGTTGTAAGTTCAGTTTCATTGAAGCTTTTTACAGTGCCACTACTCCGTATTCGAATCGACGTGCTGGCGGCATGAGGTCTTGTGGTTGGCAATGCAGCGCTTTGGCGAGTTTCCGCACGTTGTCAAACGACGCCCGCGAGATGTCTTTCGAGCCCTGTTCATATTGCTGTATTGCGCGAATTCCCACGCCAGAGCGTTGTGCCAGTTGCGATTGGGAAAGCCCCATAAGGGTGCGCTGGCGTTTCAGCCCCTGCGGGTAACTGCTGGCGGCGATAATTTCATCGGCTGCTTCTCGGAAACGGTCTTCGGATTGCTCATGATATGTTCTGTACATGTTGAACACGGTGCTAATGGGAAGGTGACGATTAATTTCCGCAAAGGTAAGGCTTGTGCTCCATTGATAGAAAGCAAGAATCCAGCCGCACCAATACGAGGGCGAAAGGTTGAAGCTGTCACTGACCGAAAGGGTGTTCGGGTCATCGGGAAAGGCGAGGCCTCCCTGCTCGCAGACTTCGTTTGCCAACTCAAGCCCCGATTTCCCCACAATGGTAAAGGGTGATCCCTTGGCGATTTCGCGCGCGACGGTGCTTGACACGAAAACATGCCAGAATTCGGCCAGACTGACATTCGGGGCTGCCGCGGCACAATCAGCCATTTCGCCGAGGTTTTCCATTGCGTCCATAAGGTAGCTTTCAGCGTAGGCGGGCATAAGTATCCTCCCAGTTCAGGCGCATAAGATCACTGATGTAAAGACTATCTGTGTCGGACTCGGTAGAGAACGCGGCGGAGCCCCGGGGTGCTTCTTCGAGCATTGTCGCGAAATCGGCACGTGCCTTGTTTTCGCGCTCTACCTGCAAAGGCCAGTAGATTGAAGCTTCTGCTGGTTCGCAGCCTATATATCGTAAGGCGGCGAAGGCACGTTCGCTCTTCATCATGTACTGTGTGCCCAGCTGACCTAAGCGCATGGCGGCTGATAATTGACCGAAGGTGATTTCGTTTCGCAGAAAGGCGCGGGCGAAGCCAAAGTAGGAATCGTCTGCACGGTAGCCGGTTACTACATCGGCAGTGGAAAGATCAACAGCGAAGTTTGCTTTCAGCCATTGGGCACCCCGCTGCATGGTAGGTGTGCTGAGTCGCACCAAGCGATTATCCAGCAGCACTTCGAGCCAGTTTAGAAGGGTGAATTCTGGTTTGTTTAAGTCAACAATCGTAAGTCCGCTCAAGGGCAGCTCATAGCAGCTGACGAACCCATTGGTTCCTTTTTGACAAGCCCATTCTTTGGCCATTTCCGCGGTGGGAGTGCAATAGAAGCCTCGACCATAATCATTATGAGGGCGGCACCGCTCTATACAAGGATGACGCACCGCGCTTGTGGAACCGTGATAGAGAAGTAGCGCACTCATGAACCCTCCAAACACTATGACTCTGTAGAGTTATAGTATACCAGAAGGGAAGCAAACTGGAATTAAGGGGAATTAAGGGGAGTCAGCTGGAATCAAGGGGCACAAGAGCACACAAGAACGCCCCTGCGCGGGTGACAGGGGCGTTTTTACGAGCTTGGATTGTTGGAGCGTTAGACCGTTAGGATGTTAGGTCGTTAAAGCGTTAGAGTGCGGAGCACACGCTTTTTGAGGTGACGCCGTCGAGTGCGCCGATTTTGCCCGACAGTGCCGAAATAACGTCGTGCGGCGCGTCAAGGGCGATCATGATCACGTTCATGTTGTGTTCGCGGTAGGGAATGCCCATGCGGCCAATAATGTAGTCGCGGTACTCATGCAGCAGCTCGTTGAGCTGGTTGACCGACTCGGTGTTCTTGACGATGATCGATATTGCAGCAACCCTGGTGTCCATGGCAGCCTCCTTTGGCTTCGGTTCCACTTGCCTTATTGTATCGTGTCGCCGCCCCGCCGGGGGCGACGGATTAGCTTCGTCGCCGGTTGGGTGACGGAGCAGGGTGACAAAGTGTCAAGAAAGGCTGCGGCAGCAAGACACGAAGGGTAACCTGCTGCCGCCGTGTATCGGGTCGCGTAACCCTTTGGCGCACGCCGTGCCGTTGCCTGCCGTGCCGCCGTGCCCGCTGCCGCGTCTCGCTGTGTCACGCCTGCTGCCGTTTCCCTTACAAGTCCGCGAGCAGCGTTTCTGCTTCAGGGAGCGGTTGTAAGCTCCGCTTCAGCACGCCGGTCATGTACGCGAGCGCCATGCCGTAGTTGATAAGCGGCACGCCTTCGCTTCGTGCCGCATCGGTGCGTGCCTTCATCTGTGCGTCGCTGATCATGCAGCCGCCGCAGTGAACGACAAGTGATACGCCGGCAAGCGAATCGGGGAAATGCGCACCCGATGTGAACTCAAACGTCGGGTTGCTTCCAGTACATTCCCGAATCATGCGCGGTATCTTCACTGTTCCAATGTCTTCGCACTGGCGGTGGTGCGTGCACGCTTCCGATACGAGCACGCGGTCGCCGTCGCGCAGCCCGGCAAGTGCGCGCGCGCCATCTGTAAACGACGACAGGTCGCCCCGGTAGCGTGCCATGAGGATGGAAAACGACGTGAGTGGCACATCGTCCGGAACAATGCGTGCCACCTGCTCAAACGCTTGCGAATCGGTAACCACAAGGCGCGGCGGTTGGCGAAGCGACGTAAGCGCACCTGCCAGCTGCGAGGGTTGGCACACGAGCGCCTGGGTGTGTGAGTCAAGCACGTCGCGCAGCACCATTTGCTGGGGAAGAATAATCCGGCCCTTCGGCGCCGACGAGTCAATAGGCACAACCAGCACCACCGTATCACCTTCCTGAATAAGGTCGGCAATCAGGCGCTTCTGCTTCTCCCTTGTGCGGGCGCTGCGAGCTATCGTTTCTTTCAGCTCGTTGATGCCTTCGCCTGTGACGGCGCTTACGAGCACGTCGCCTTCGCGGCGTTGCATGCGCTGCCGCTCGCTTGGTGACAGCAAATCAGCCTTGTTCCATGCTCGCACGAGCGGAATGCCGCGCTCGCGCACGGCTTGTGCCAACTCGCGATCGGCTGCTTCCTCGCCGCGCGCGGTGTCGATTACCAGCACGGCAATATCGCATGTGGCAAGCGCTTGCTTCGCCTTGCGCACACGCAGTTGGCCAAGCTCGCCCGCGTCGTCGATGCCAGGGGCGTCAACAATCACCACGGGCCCTAAAGGCAAAAGCTCCATGGTCTTGCGCACTGGGTCGGTGGTGGTGCCAGGTGTGCCTGACACGATGGATAGGTCTTGCGAGGTGACGGCGTTAACGACGCTCGACTTGCCGGCGTTGCAGATGCCGAAAAAGCCAATGGTCGCTCGCTCGCTCGCGGGGGTATCGTTCAGTCCCATTGCAGGCCTCCTTGCTTGGTCGCGGGACGGGTGTGGGGCGGTACGGCGCGTGCGCGTGGCAGGCGCACGCGGTGGGCGCCGCTGCGGTGTGGGTGTACGTGGTGGGCGCGTCACGAGCAGCAACATGCGCGCCCGTAGTGCACGCTGCGCTAGAAGCGGAAGTCGCGCAGCGAGGTTTCCTTAATGTCTCGAATGCGGGCCTCACAAATGCTGCGGGTCTTCTCGTTCGTGATCTTATCAAGCTCACGCTCGATAATGGCTTCACCTGCCCGTTTGGTTTCGGGTGTGGCGTAGTCGGTCAGATACTCTTGCAGCGTCATGAGCGCGTTGGGATGGCAGTAGTTCAGTATTTCGCCGCTTTTGCAGAAGCTCATGAAGCGGTCGCCGGTGCGCCCCGCGCGGTAGCATGCCGTGCAGAAGCTGGGTATGTGGTCACACGAAATAAGCCAGCTGATCACGTCATCTAAGGTGCGCTGGTCCGACACGTCAAACTGCTCGGTGTCGTGCGGGCGGGCTTCTTCGGTATAGCCACCTACGCTTGTGCGGCTGCCACCCGATATCTGCGATATGCCGTAACGCAGCGCGCGTTCGCGCACGACTTCGCTTTCGCGGGTGGAAATGATCATGCCTGTGTAGGGCACGGCAACGCGGATGCACGCGATAATTTTCTCGAACATGTCGTCGGGCACGCCGTTATCGAAGTCGTCGGGGTTGATGTCACTTGCAGGCTTCAAGCGCGGCACGCTGATGGTGTGCGGACCCACGCCATGAACGGCTTCCAGGTGTTCGGCGTGCATGAGTAGGCCGACGAACTCGTACAAGTAGTTGTCCAGGCCGAACAGCACGCCTAATCCTACGTCGTCGATGCCGCCTTCCATGGCGCGGTCCATGGCTTCGGTGTGCCACGCGTAGTTGTGCTTGGGGCCTGTGGGATGAAGTCGCTCGTAGTTTTCGCGGTTGTAGGTTTCTTGGAAGAGAATGTAGGTGCCAATTTCGGCCTCTTTGAGCCGACGGTAGTCGTCAACCGTGGTTGCGGCGATGTTCACGTTCACGCGGCGGATGGCGCCGTTACGGTGCTTGATGGAATAGATGGTTTCCATGCTTTCCAGAATGTAGTCAAGCGGGTTGTTCTTCGGGTCTTCACCCGCTTCGATAGCCAAGCGCTTGTGTCCCATATCCTGCAGCGCTATAACTTCGGCGCGGATTTCGTC
This sequence comes from Adlercreutzia sp. ZJ138, assembly GCF_011038935.1. NCBI lineage: Bacteria > Bacillati > Actinomycetota > Coriobacteriia > Eggerthellales > Eggerthellaceae > Adlercreutzia > Adlercreutzia sp. ZJ138. Next base: position 55,159 of record NZ_JAAKEA010000007.1, read on the forward strand.
CTGCGTGAGCTTGCGGCGGGGAATTTGCTTGTTCTTGGCGTGATACGGGCAGTACAAGCAGCCGTTCACGCAGTAGTTCGACAGGTACAGCGGCGCGAACAGCACGATGCGGTTGCCGTAGTAGGCCAGCTTAATGTCGTGCGCGAGCTGCTTGATGGCGGCGTTGACCTTTGGGTCGTCGCAGGCCATAAGCACTGCGGCTTCGCGGTGGGTGATAACCGAGCAGTGGTCGCGCGCGGGATGCAGGTTCGGGCGGGCTTTCTCCAGAATGCGCTCGATGAGCTCGAGATCGTTTTTGTGCTGTTGTGCGTACTCAAGCGTGTCGAGAATTTCCTGATGATTGATGAATTCGTCGGCGTGAGGCGATTTCGGGTCATACGTGCAGGTAGTCATGAGGTCCTTCTTTCTCGTTGGCACCGCTCGGCGGTGGTTTGGTGGCGGTTCGGTCCGTTTCGGTTTGCTTGCGTGGCAGGCGTGTAGTTTCGGTTCGTGTTGCGCGTCTGCGTGCCGTGCGTGCTACGTACCCGCGTGCCGGGTTCGTAGCGTTGTGCGGTGTGCTCGGTCGCGTGCCGTGCGCACTACGCAGGGGCTTGGGGGTCACCCCGGTCGGTGACAATTTCGTAGCCAATTGCGCGGATGCGCTTCCGCAGGCTTTCCAACTGCGCGGCGGCGTCTTCGATGCCGAAAACCTTGTTGTCGTAAATTTCGTACTTGCTGCGACACGAAAACGGCGACAAGTTCGGCATGATCACGTTCGCGCCGGCCAAAATGCCTTGCTCCATGCCAGCCGTCTGAATGGAATTCAAGGCGGTGGTGGAGGGCAAAAGCAGGCTGGGTCGCATGATGCGCAGAAGCGACAGCAGAAAGCAGGTGAGCTCGGCTGACCCTTGCGGCTCGTTTGCGAAGGGGGTTGCGTGGTGCGGCACGAACGGGCCGATGCCGCACATAGCGGGCTGTAACTCTTCGATGAGCTTTAGGTCGCATGCAAGCTCGTAGGCTGTTTGCCCGGGCGTTCCTACCATAAACCCGCTACCCACGGCAAACCCAAGGTCGCGCAGGTCGGACAAGCAGCGCAGGCGATTTTGCAGCGCCAGATCGGCTGGGTGCAGCATTTGGTAGTGGCGTGCCGAAGCTGTTTCGTGTCGCAACAGGTAGCGGTCGGCACCGGCCTGCCGCAGCGCGTGGTAGCTCTCAAAGCTCCGCTCGCCTAAGGAAAGCGTGATGGCGCAATCGGGGTAGCGGTGCTTCAGCTGGCCGATAATTTCTGCAACCCGCTGGTCGGTAAACCAGGGGTCTTCGCCCCCTTGCAACACGAACGTGCGGCACCCCAGATCGTAGGCCGTTTGTGCGCAGTCGAAGATGTCATCGGCGCTTAGGCGGTACCTGCTGCATGAAGCATTGCTTTTGCGGATGCCGCAATAGTAGCAGTCATTTTTGCAGTAGTTGCTCACCTCAATGAGTCCGCGTATGAACACGCTGGTGCCGTATGCGGCTTTGCGTTGCGCGCAGGCCAGCTCGCGTGCATGAGCGGCAAGCTCGGGTGAGCGGTTGAGGATGATCTGCTCGTACTGCTCGACGGACAGGCGTCGCTCTTCGGCGAGCTTGTCCACAAGGTAGCGTGTGCTGCTCATAGTAGTCCGACCTTTCCTTCAGCACGAGTTGCCAAGAGTCTCTTCGAAGGGGGCTTAAAGGCCTTTCCTGCAAAATGGAGCCCGCTTTGACGACTCGCCTTCATATCAGGTGCGTATCGCGCGCGGCACCTCAGAAAGGGTGTGCCCCTGCTGTGGTGTCGCTTGCATGCACATAAGTATACATGGGTCGCATCACCGAATTGTTTCAGCAGGCGGGTGGCGCGGTGTGGCGGGCGGGTGGCGCAACGGATGCGATGCGCCGGGCGGGTGGCGCGGTGTGGCGAGCGGGTGGTTCGTCGCCTTCTTCATGCCTCCTTCCCCGCCTTCTTTTCGGTTCCCCCCGGCTTTCCCCCTGTCTCTTTCCCGTTTCTTTTCGCCGCGCCGCTCAAAACAACAAAGCGGCGTTTGACCGAACTTGACCATAGTTGAAACGCCTGCGAAACACGACAGATGTGAATATTTATCGCGGTAAGCCTTTGTCGTGAACGGTGCGTAAGTAGCGCGTTTCAAAAGCGGCGAAGGCGAAGCGAGCGAGAAATGGGGTGAGGTAAAGATGCTGAATGTGACCATTGATGGCCGTGCGATAAGCGTGAGGGAGGGCACGACCATTTTGGGAGCTGCACGCCAGGCTGGCGTGAGTATTCCCACGCTGTGTTACCTAAAGCATGTAAGTAACATCGGGTCGTGTCGTGTTTGCGCAATTGAAGTTGAGGGACGAAGCGAACTAGTAACGGCGTGCAACACGCCTGTTGCCGAAGGCATGGTTGTGACAACGGATTCCGAGCGCGTCCGATCGTCGCGGAAGACAGCGCTCGAGCTGATACTTGCACGTCATGGTCTTGATTCCACGAACTATTGCTTTAGCTGCGTGAAGAATGGCGCGTGCGAGCTGCAAACGGTCTGTCGTGAGCAGGGGGTCGTTGAATCGCCGTACTACGTGGCTCAGCCGCGAAAGGCCGTGCTCGACAGCAACCCGTTTCTGCGGTTCGATCCAAACTTGTGCATCGCGTGCCAGCGGTGCGTGGGGGCATGCAACCGGGCGGCGCGCAACCACACGCTACATACTAGCAAGCGGGGTGTGCGAACAGCGATTGAGGCACCGTTCGGCGAGAATTGGCGCGCGACCGACTGCGAAAACTGCGGCAACTGCGCTCAGGCGTGCCCCACAGGGGCCATCACTGAAAAGCGTCGTGCCAGCTATCGTGAATGGGAAACGCGAAAGGTTCAAACCACGTGCCCGCATTGCGCTGTGGGATGTCAGCTGAACTTGGTGGTGAAGGATAACCGCATCGTTGACACCGAGGGAGTAGCCGGTCCGTCGAACCATTCGATGCTGTGCGTGAAAGGCCGTTCGGCCAGCTTCGACTTCGTTCACAGCCCCGAACGTTTGCGTACGCCGCTCATCAAGAACAAGCAAACCGGCGAATTTGAGGAAGCGTCGTGGGATGAGGCGCTGCGCTACGTGGCAAGCAACTTCACGCGCATCAAGCAGCAGGCAGGGCCTGATGCGCTCGCCGCGTTCGCTTGCTCGCGATCGACGAACGAAGACGTGTACATGCTGCAGAAGATGGCGCGTTGTGCGTTCGGGACGAACAACGTCGACAACTGCGCACGTGTTTGACACGCTCCCACGGTTGCCGGTCTGGCAACGACACTTGGCTCGGGAGCTATGACGAATCCGATCTACGACGTCACGCGTAATTCCGACGTAATTATGCTAGTGGGAACAAACCCCGAAGAAGCTCATCCGGTGTTTGGCATGCAGATACGCGCTGCCGTTGAGCGCGGAACGAAGCTCATCGTGGTCGACCCGCGCGACATTGGGCTGGCTGCCCGCGCCGACATCCATTTGAAGCTGCGTCCCGGCACCAACGTGGCGTTTGCGAATGGCATGGTGCATATCCTGATAGAGCATGGGCTTATCGACCGTGATTTCATCGACCGCTACACCGAGGGCTTTGACGCGCTGGCCGCTATGGTGGCTAGCTACACACCTGCGCGCGTGGCCGAGATCTGCCGCATTCCAGAAGACGACCTGATCGCCGCAGCGCTGCTGTATGGGCAGGCCGACCGTGCGCCCATTCTGTACTGCTTGGGCGTGACTGAGCATTCCACGGGTACCGATGGCGTTATGAGCTTGTCGAACATCGCCATGGTATGTGGCAAAATTGGACGCGCCGGTTGCGGCGTGAACCCCATTCGCGGTCAGAACAACGTGCAGGGCGCGTGCGACATGGGCGCGCTGCCTACCGATTTCACGGGGTATCAGAAGGTGGAAAACCCCGATGTGCTGCGCAAGTTCGAGCAAGCGTGGGGAATTTCTCTTAACCCTAAGGTGGGCACCAAGGCAACCGAGTGTTTCCCCAAAATGATTAAAGGCGAGATTCGCGGCCTGTTTATCTGCGGTGAAGACCCGGTTCGCACCGACCCCGACACGCATCACGTTATCAAAGCGCTCTCATCGCTCGAGTTCTTGGTGGTGGACGACCTCTTCATGACCGAAACGGCGAAGTACGCCGATGTGGTGCTTCCGGGCCGTTCTTATGCGGAAAAGGAAGGCACGTTCTCCAACACCGAGCGGCGTGTGCAGCGCGTGCGTAAGGCGGTGGAGGTGTCGGGCGACACGAGGCTTGATACCGACATCTTCATCGACATTATGAACTTGATGGGGTATGAGCAACCTCATTTGACCGCTGCGCAGATTATGGACGAGATCGCCAGCCTTACGCCCAGCTTTGCGGGTATCAGTCATGCGCGTCTTGACAGCGCCGAGATTGCTGGCCGGGGCTTGCAGTGGCCATGCACCGCGCCCGATCATCCGGGCACGCCCATTCTGCATGTAGGTGGATTCGCACGCGGCAAGGGTGGCTACTCGCTGGCCGAATACCGTCCGTCGGTTGAGCTGCCCGACGATGAGTTCCCACTGATGTTGTCGACGGGTCGCATTCTGTACCAGTACAACGCCTGTGCTTTGACTGATAAAACCGCAGGTTTAAACGAGATCGCCAGCGAGTCGTTTATCGAAATCAACGATGCGGATGCCGCGCGTTTAGGTATTGCCGACGGCGATCGCGTGAAGGTGTCGAGCCGCCGCGGGAGCATTGAATCGACCGCACGAGTGAGCGGCAAGACGAATGAGGGAGAAACGTGGATGCCGTTCCATTTCCAGGACGGAAATTCGAACTGGCTCACCAATGCTGCGCTGGATGGTGTTGCGAAGGCACCCGAATACAAGGTGTGCGCCGTGTCGGTGGAGAAGGCTTAACCTAAAGAATCGCTACGGGAAGGAGCGAGGAATATGACGATCGAGAAAGAGGATGTGTTGGCGGCCAAGCCCGACTGTGTGTCGGGGGCTGCTCTGCTTCAGAAGGCTCAGGGCATTGCGGTGGGCAAGGCCAGCACGGCTGGCTCGGCACCGCTGCGCTGCTTTGCGCTTTCGGTGCTGGCAGGCGTGTTCATCGCGTTTGGCGGCACGTTTATGCTGCTGGTGAAAGGCGATGCCGAGCTGGGATTTGCCGCATCGCAGCTTCTGGGCGGCTTTGTGTTCTCGGTGGGCCTGGTGTGCGTGATCATTGCTGGGGCTGAGCTCTTCACCGGAAACAACCTGATGGTTGCCGCCGTGGCTGACAAGAAGGTGTCGTGGGGCGCGATGCTGAAAAACTGGGGCATCGTGTATGTGGGAAACCTCGTTGGTTCGCTTTTGGTGGTAGTTATCTTGCTGTTTGCGAACTTTGCCGGCATGAACGGCGGCGGCGTGGGCGATGCGATGATATCAGTTGCCGCTGGCAAGGCAGCGCTGCCGTGGGGTGTAGCGTTTTTCCGCGGCATCATGTGTAACGCGCTTGTGTGCGCTGCTGTGTGGATGGGCTTTGCGGGACGCACCGTTGTGGACAAGATGTTTACGTCGATCTTTCCCATCTTTGCGTTTGTGGCCTGCGGGTTTGAGCACTGTGTCGCCAATATGTTCCTTATTCCCATGGGAATGATCACGCAAGCAAGTGGGTTTGCGTACAGTGGTGCGGCTGACGTGTCGGCGCTTACCATGATGGGGCTGCTGAGCAACATCTCGGCTGTTACGCTGGGTAACATCGTGGGCGGTGCGGTACTCATTGGGCTTCTGTACTGGGCTGCCTACGGGCGTCAGAAGGCGTAGCGGGCGCTATTGAGCTCGAGGGCAGGGTTGCGCTTAAGCCCCATACTGCCAATCTGCTGTGCTTCGCGCTGTTAGCGGGAGTTGTCAGTGGGCGCTGTCGGGCTCTACCAGGAGACGTTGCTGGTAGAGCCCGTTTTCGTTGTCGTGGAAGCCAAGGTGGCGGTAGTATTCGCGGGTTCCTACGGCACTGATCACGTTTATGGTGGTGTAGCCGTGCTCGCGGGCGATGGCGCAAGCACGTTCGATGAGTGTGCGACCAAGCCCCAAATGCTGTGCATTTTGTCCCGGCCCGCCGATGCCGGCCACCTTGCCATACACGTGCACCTCGCGGATCATGGCTTCATGTGGGCCTATTGCCAGGTCGGTGGCGCGTTCGCGCACCACGTGTTGGTGGGGAAGCGACAGCCGCAAAAACCCTGCGATCCGGTTTTCAGGTGTGACCCACTGCAAAAACCGCTCTGAGGTAACCGAGGTGTCAAACGCAATAACGTCGAGTGTAAGATCGGACGCATCGGCCACACTCGAGCCCAGTTCGCGGTAGCGGATCTCGCGCAGGGGAGCGCGAACGGAAAGCGCTTCTTTGCGTGTGGTGTCTGCGAATGCTTCTTTGTGAGTAGCGTCTGCAGGTGTTTCTTCCTGCGCGACGTCCGCGAGTGTTTCTTCCTGTGTGGTGCCCGAAAGTGCTTCTTCCCGCGCCGTGCTCGCAGATAGGAGACGTGCGGCGTTTTCTTCGGCTTGTTGCTCGATGTGCTGTTCGACAAGCTGTCGAAGGTTCGTTTTCTTGTTACCCGCCACGATGTCGCCTGCCGAAATATCGCGAATCATGCGAGAGATACGCAGGTAGGCAGGCGTAGCCAGCATGTCGGCTGCCAGCACGTCGACAAGCTCGTCTTCGGTGTAGGGGCGCCACGTGCCCCGCTCGTAGTGCTCGCACAGCCCCGTGCCTGCCACCAGGGCGCACGGGTAGAGCTTTACCTCGTCGGGCAAGTAGGCGGTATCGCTTACGAGTTTGAGGTAGTCGCGCTTGTCGGCGTCGGGCGTGGCACCCACCAGGTTTACCATAAAGTGCGCGTGCAGCTTGAAACCATACAGACGAGCGAGCTCGAATGCGCGGGCGATGCGCTCGGGGCCGATGCCGCGCCGGTTTGCTTTCAAAATGCGTGCATCAAGGCTTTGGATGCCCATTTGAATCTTCGTGCAGCCGATCTGTCGGATAAGGAAAAGGCTATCGGGGGTAATGGTGTCGGGCCGCGTTTCGATGACGAAGCCAACGGCGCGGTGGCGCGCGGCTTCGTTTTTCCGTTGCTGCATCTTCAGGTCATCGAGCGTGGACACTTGCATGCGCGCGACATTTCTCCATGCTTCGCCGTGCTCGTAGAGTTGCTCGGCGGCCTGGTTGTAGGTGAGTTTACCCGCATTCACCTGCGCTTGTGCCTCGGCCACAAAAGCGCGTGCGTCGTCCTTTTCGGTTGGCACGCCGCAGGCGCGGTAGAACGCGCGGCGCATCCCGGCGTGCTGTTGGGCGACCTCGGCGATACAAAAGCGCGCGATGTCATCTGGCTGCGTTGCTTCGTGCGCACCGCAGTCGTTCAGGGCGCGGAAGAGCTCGGTTGCAAACCAAATTTGGTATGCGTGCGGGTAGTCGCTCCAGGTGCCGCCAAGCACAATAAGCTCAACCTTGTCGGTGACGTGTCCCATGTGCATGAGCGCTTGCAGACGTGATACCACTTGCAGGTACGGGTCGAAACACACACGCTCTGCGCGTTGGCAGGCGGGCTCTTCCGATAGGTAGCTTTTCGGCATGCGCAGGTCGTTTGGGCAGTACAGACAGTTGCTGCCGCATTTCCACGGTTTCGTGATTACGGTGATGGTGGCCACGCCCGACGCCGTGCGGCGCGGTTTCATTCGCAGCAGCTCAAACAACTGCCGTTCGGTTTCAGTGCTTATCTGCCAGCGCTGCCACCGGGCAGGGTCGTTTGCCTTTACGTTCAGGTAGAAGGGGAGAATCATCTTCTTTGAATAGCGGGTGTGTTCGGCGTCTGCCCGTCCGCTGTGTGAGCGCACGAGCGCTTCGAGCCGTTTGGCGTCGAGCTGTTCGTCAGCGTTCAGGCGAGCAAGTATGTCCAAGAGAAGCGATTCCATAGCAAGGGGAATTCTATACTAGAATGAGAAAACGGAGCGCGTGGCGTGATTATGTGGCTTGCCTTACTTGCGCATCTATGGCGAAAGGCACGTGGGGTGCAGTGCGTGTAGTTCGCGAAATGAGCGTGGCAGGGTGGTGTGCGGGCGAGTAATGCGTGTGGTAGGGCGGTGTGCGGAATGGCGCGTCCGCTTTGAAGTGGCGAAGGCGAAAGGCAGGTGGGGCGCATGAATGAAGCGACAATTGACACGCTGGTTGCGCTGAACGAGCGGTTTTACGCCGCGCAGGCGAAGTCGTTTTCCGAAACGAGGCGCACCTCATGGCCCGGATGGGAACACTGCCTGCCTTACGTACAGAACGCGGCGCAGAACGTGGCGAGTCAGGGCGCATTGCAGTGTCGGTGTCGCTTGCTTGATGTGGCGTGTGGAAACTTACGTTTCGAAGCGTTTCTGCGCGAGCAGGTGCCGCAGGTGTCCTTTGATGTGTGTGCGGTTGACAGTTGTGCACCGCTTGCGGGCGAGTTCGCCATCGCACACGTGGATGACCCTGGCGAGGCTGCTGGCACGGTGCCATTTGACGTGCGATTTTGCGAGCTCGATGTCATCGGCGTACTGCGCACGGGGTGCACTACCCGTGATCTCGTTACCTGTAGCCCCGCTTCTCGTGATTCCGTAATTTGCAGCCTTGCTGTTCACAATTCCACTCCCCTCTTTGATGTTGCGGTGGCGTTTGGGTTCATGCACCATGTGCCCACGGCGCACCTTCGCGTGCGTCTGCTGCGCGAGCTGGTGCAAAGCGTGCGTCCAGGTGGATACGTTATCGTGTCGTTCTGGGGCTTTCTGCGTGATGACCGCCTTCGCGAAAAAGCGCTGCTGTCGCATGAGCGTGCGCTCGCCGACCTAGGCCTTGCACCCGATGACCTTGACGAGGGCGATTTCATTTTAGGGTGGCAGCACGAGCGTGCTGCATACCGCTACTGCCACAACTTCACTTCGCGCGACGTAGACGAGCTGGTGCGCGAGGTGTCCGACTGCGCGCAGGTGGAAACGCGCTTTTTCGCCGATGGCCGCACGGGCAACCTGAACGAATATCTGGTGCTGCGTCGCATCGCGCGGTAGTTTCGCGGCGATGCCACGATGACGAGTACACCGGCACACTGATAGACCACTACCGCAACAAGATGCCCGTGTGGGTGCTCCTTGAGGTGATCCCTTTCGGGACGATGCTCACGTTCTACCTGCACTGCGTGAAACGCTACGGGATGCAGAACCCCCTAGCTTCCCATCTTGGGTTGGTTGCGAAGGTGCTTGACGCGGCGGGGCTTTGATGCCACTATACTTGCAGACGCAAAAACCTTCGAGGTTTTGTAAGGGCCGGTCCTACTGGGACTGGCTCTAGTTGTTTATGGGGCGAGAATTCGGGTTATGGCTCAAAAAGTGTGTCTGCTTGAATTATTCACTGTTTGAATTCTGAGGGCATATGGAACTCATTTCTTCTCTTCCTTTCGCGCTCTTCTTAGCCGTGCGCTCAGCTCTGAACCGTTGCGGACTGTTAGAATGCGTTGCGTTATGTAATTACGTTTGCTTTACTCGGTAAGGATTCTTATGAGCTACAAGGATCTCGTCAAATCGGGTGCCTCGACCCCAGAGATGCAAGCTTATCTCACCGATTCCGAGCTGGTTACGGTTACGTTCCGGCTTCCGCGCACGATGCGCGACTCCGCCAAGGAGTACGCCACGCTCAACGGGCTCACCTTCACCTCGCTCGTGAAGCAGTGCCTCATCGAGAAGCTGACCAAGAAGGACTAACACATGACTGGTTACTTCCGTCACGAATTATTGGCCAATTTACATGTTATTGTGTGCCCTCTAGCAAGCGAAACGCAGGGAGGTGAGTTTGATGTCAGATAAGCCATCGCCATGTGCGGAAAGCGTATTAGAACTTGCTGAACTTGTTGCACGTTATGATGCGCACGCAGATTATTACACAAGCCCTTCCAAGAACTACAACGAGCACTCGTGCCGCGACGATTTCATTAACGAGTTCCTCAGGATCCTCGGTTGGGACGTTGGGAACGTTAAAGGCATCGCACCTCAGTACCGTGAGGTAATTGCAGAAAACTATTCCTCCGAAAGTGAGCGGCCTGACTACACCATGACCGTTAGCGGGCAACCTTGCTTCTTTGTCGAAGCCAAAAAGCCAAGCGTTAACATCATTCATGACGAGGAACCCGCCCTACAGGCACGCAAGTATGGATGGAATGCTGGTCACAGCATATCTGTACTTACAAACTTCGAAGACCTCGTTATCTTCGACACCTGCGTAATGCCCAAGGTAGGCGACGGACCCAATACGGCCAGATACAGGCGATACAACCATTGTGAGTATGTCGATCACTTTGACGAGATATATGCGCTGTTGTCGCGGAAAAGCGTGTACGATGGATATTACTACGAGCTTACAGCAAAGGAATTCCCTCGTTCTGGGAGCGGCAAAGAACGAGTTGACAACGTCTTTCTAGACCAAATCAACGAGTGGAGGCTGATGATTGCGCAGTCGCTTATTTCGGCCAACAGCCTGTTTCACGATGAAGAGCGACTGAACGACGCCGTTCAGGACTTCATCAATCAGATCGTCTTCCTGCGAATCTGCGAGGACAAGAATCTTCCTATTTACCATAAGCTTTGCGAATTAAACGAGGATGATGTCGAAACATCGATGATGGAGCTACTCCGTGCAGCCGACAGGCGCTACAATTCAGGAATGTTCTCTCAGACTTCCGCAATCAGCTATATCGATGGCAAGGTTGTTATTGAGATCGTCAAAGCTCTCTACTATCCGCAGAGTCCCTACCTCTTCGATATCATCGACTCGAACATATTCGGCCAGATTTATGAGATGTTCCTTTCCGAGCATATTGTCGTATCAAATGACGGCACGCCCAGCCTTGCCCGAAAACGCGAATACAAGGACCGGTCGGTCGTTGCGACCCCAGTTGAAATTGCTCGCTATATCGTCGATTGCACCTTGCGTCCCCTATGCGAAGGCAAGACGCCCGACCAGATCACGGAGCTGCGCTGCGCCGACATATCGTGTGGATCGGGCATCTTCTTGCTCGAGGCGTTCCAGTTTCTGATGGACCGATGTCTCGACTGGATGTATGAGAACGCCCGCGAGAAGCTCATTCCTATTGAGGGCGGAAGATACAAGCTGCCTCTCGAAATGAAAAAGGAAATCCTCGCATCGTGTCTCTACGGTATAGACATTGACGCGCACGCGGTTGAAATTGCAAAGTTCTCACTCCTGATTAAGCTCATCGAGGAGGAGACCGCGCCAACTGTTGAGTCAGTCCAACCCATACTGCCCAACCTCGACGACAACATTGTGGTCGGCAATGCCCTGGTTACGCCCGATGAGGCCAGGGAGGCTAACGCGAACAACCACGACCTTGAAAGCATAGTTCCACTCGACTGGGCGCTCATCAACGATGGCAGGCCATTCCACGCCATCGTCGGTAACCCGCCGTACGTGAAGACGGAAGACCTCCACAATTTTCTGCCTGATGCCGAGTTCCGGGCTTACAAGAGTGCGTATGCGTCCTCCTACCGCCAATTCGATAAGTACTTCCTCTTCATCGAGAGGGCGCTCAACCGCCTTGTCGAAGGTGGTTATGCTTGCTTCATAGTCCCGAACAAGTTTTTCAAGATCGCCTCTGGCAAGATGCTACGCAAGGTCATCTCCGTCGGGCATTACCTCACATCGCTTGACGACTTCGGCGACGCGCAGCTATTCGAGGACAAGACTATCTACAGCTCAATCGTCTGCTTGCAAAAATGTGATCACCCGCAATTCACCTATTCGTCAGTCACCATGCCGAGCGACTTGTGGCTTGAAAGCGAAGAGAGATCCGTAGCGCTCGACAGCAGCACGCTTGGTGATAAGCCCTGGAAGCTTTCCACCGATATCCAGTTTCTCAAGCAGCTAAAGGCGTTGGAGACGGTTGCTGTCCCCATAACTGAGCACGTCGAGTTCTTCAACGGCATACAGACCAGCGCCGAAAGGAAGAAGACATACTGGTTCCTTCACAGCGAGATTGTTTCGCAAGACGGCGCCAGCATCACCTTCTCGCGCAACGGAAGCGAATGGGTAATAGAGCGCGCTATACTTCGCCCTTTCTTCAAGCCAACACAAGAGCATGGATTCAACTCTTACAGCGCCTTGACTTGCGACAAGTGGATTATCTTCCCCTATGACAGGGACGGCCAGCTGATACCCATCGAGAAAATGGAACGGGACTACTCGGGTGCATGGCGCTACCTGCTTAGCCGGAAGGACGAGCTTTGGCCTAAGCAGCTTACTGGAAACGGGACGAGAGACGTGCCCGATGCAACCGAACAGAACTGGTACAAGTACGGACGCACACAGCACCTCACAACCTTCAATGGCAGGGAGAAGATAATTATCGGGGTGCTGAGCAGGGAACCCCTCTACTACATTGACCGTAATTTTTGGATAATTGCGGCTGGCGGCACCGCAGGCTATTGTGCCGCCAGGATCAAGGCTGGCAGCCCGTACTCGCTCGAGTATATGCAGGCGTGGCTGACAAATGGGAACACCGAGAAGATATTTGAGATGATTGGAAGCGATTTCGAGGGCGGCTTCAAATCTCGTGGCACCTCACTCCAGGAGACCTTGCCGTTCATCGAACTTGACTTCGGTAATCCGAAGCACAAGGCGCTCCATGATGAGGTTACGAGCCTCTCGAAGCGCATCCAGAAAATCAACGAAGACCTGCTCAATACCCCATCACATCGGAAGGAAATCATTTTGAACAGGGAGAAAGAGGTAGCTATCAGGCGCATCAGCAAATTGATAGATGGCGTCTATGCATTGAAGGATTTCGCATGAGGTTGAAGGAACATAACACTGATAAGAAGCTGCGGGGCGCCTACTATACGCCTAAGAGTCTAGCCGAGGTAATGGTGGGACTCTCAGGCGTTAGCGACGCCAAAGCCATCCTGGAACCAAGTTGTGGAGACGGCGTCTTCATCGAGGCGCTTGGCGAGTGCATAGACCTTCGTAACGACGCTTTGGTGGATGCGATCGAGATAGACGAAGAAGCCTTACTTAAGGCTCAGAGTATTCAATGCGGCGAAGCAACTGTGAACTACCAGCATCGTGACTTCTTTGAGTTCTATGAGGAGGCCAAGCCTGGTAGTTATGACCTCATCGTTGGCAATCCACCCTACATTCGCTATCAATACCTTGAGCCTGAGCAACGCACGCTGCTCGCGGACATACTAAACCGGCAGGGAATGAGAGCAAATAAGCTAGTAAACGCATGGGTTGGCTTCATGGTCGCATGCACCGACCTTCTTGCCGAGGGAGGGACGCTCTCATTCGTAATCCCAGCCGATATCCTGCAAGTAGTCTATGCGGAAGACCTTCGGAGGTTCTTAGCACGCCACTACAGCAACATCACCCTACTTGCATTCACGAAACTCGTGTTTAGCGATATCGAACAGGAAATCGTTGTCTTCATTGGCAAGAAGGGAGCTGACCAAAGCTCCATCCGCGTAATCGAGGCAGATAGAGTAGAAGACCTTATGGGGCGATCCTTTGATGAAGTCGAATTTCAGCCTTTCGTATCTTTCGACGAGAAATGGACGAGATACTTCATAAATGCATGCGACGCGAAGGTACTTAATAGTCTCTACAAGGATGAACGCCTTGTGTCGTTTTCCGACATTGCTATCATCAACGTCGGCGTAACGACTGGCAACAATTCATTTTTCTCTTTGACCGACGAGACATCAGCGGCATACGAGTTAGACGATTTTACTCTCCCCCTCATAGGCAGGAGTTCTCATGCGTCAGGCGTATTCTTCACAAACGACGACTGGGAGCGAAATCGAAGCCAAGGCAAAAGGGCCAGGTTGCTCGTACTCGAAGACGGTCAATACGCAAAGATGACAAAGGTGCAGCGGGCCTATATCGATGAAGGCGAAGAGCGCGGGGAGGATAAGGGCTACAAGTGCTCCATTCGTGGTTATTGGTATGCCGTCCCTTCAATTTGGATACCTGACGCCTTCTTCCTTAGAAGGAACAACCTCTATCCGAAGTTTGTGCTCAACCGATGCAACGCTATTTCGACGGACACAATGCACAGAATGAAATTCGAAGGCGGCGTCGATCCAGAATTGGCAGTCATCGCATATTACAACAGCATCGCGTTTGCGTTCACCGAGCTTTGTGGCAGGAGCTATGGAGGTGGAGTACTTGAGATATTGCCCAAGGAGGTCGGCAACATCAGAGTGCTGGATCCCGCGCAGCTCGCTATTGATGACGCCTTGAAATCTGACGTGATAGAGAGAGTGGACGATGTAATACGTACAGGAGAGAACATAGAGACCGCGCTCGATTACGTAGACAGGGCCGTACTAGTCGATCATATGGGATTTGACGAAGAGGTGTGTAAAGGATGCCGGCGAATATGGCAGACATTACAGGCCAGACGTCTGGGACGCAGTACGAGATAGTTTGGTAGGTGATCATGACATCAACTGGACAAATAGTCCAAAGATTTCTCCGAGAACTACATTGAATCCACTGTGGAACACGATATCTTCGAATTCATCTTTATTGCAGTACAGTCTGATAATCATTTTGCCGCCCCCACGTACTCAAAGGCGTCAGACTTCTTGTGGTAGTCAACGGCACCAAGCAGGAAGAGCAGTCGCAGGTGAGTGGTGTGGACTGGGAGAAGGCAGTCACCGAGCGCGACGAGAGGATCGCGGCGCTGAAGTGTGGTGTTGACGGGTTTCCTTGCGCATGGTACATGCGATTTTGTCTCTGTTTTGCCCCTGTCATATAATGAAAGCATTCTTCGTGCGTGAGGATGCGAAAGGTGGTGGTGCTCATGGAGCTTGTTCGTTATACACTCATGAACAAGAACACGCCTGTGCTCTCGTTCGAATACGACATGCAGAGTCACCAAGCCGTGCGTATCACCGATAGTAGGAATGTGGAAGCGGCGCCGTTCGGTATGGTGGATCGCCACGGACGCGTTTCGAAAAAAGAGCTGAATTACTGGTGGCACCACCGCGCCATTCCCGCTTCGCGCACGCAGATCAAGCTCTTGCTGGAAAACCTGAAGCTTGAAAGTACGTTGGAGCTTGCCGAGAAGAGCTTCGGCCTCTCGCTTTCCGATTGCTATTGGCTCAACGACGAGCGCGATCCGAAAAACTGGGATGTTGTCAACTTTTTCGATAACGATTTTAGCGACGACTTGGGGTTTCTTACGCTGGGTCAGGATTCGGCGGGATCGTCGCTTAACGCGTTCGACTATGGCTCGGTGAACTTTTCGTCGCCTAACGGCACGCTTGGTGGCGATCTACTGAAGAAGTGGAAGATCGTTCGCGGGCAGCGCGTGCTGCTGAAGTCGGGTTTGGGCGCGTTCAATCAGGAACCTTACAACGAGCTTGCGGCTACCGAGCTGCATCGTCGCCTCATGGAACCCGGCGAGTTCGTGCCCTATTGGCTGTTCGAAGATGGCCGACGCGTGTATTCGGCATGCGCCAACCTGCTCGGCCCCGACGAAGAGCTTATTCCCGCATGGGATGTCATTCGCGGTGCGAAGCAGCCGAACAACCTTTCCGATCTGCAGTTCTACGTAAAACGATGCACTGACGTAGGCTTAGACGGCCATGTGGTCATGACGAAGCTTGCCAAAATGTTCGCGGGGGATTTCGTTGTAGCCAATCGTGATCGCCATTATCGCAATTTCGGCATCATCCGCAACGTGGAGACGTTGAAGGTGACGCGTGTGGCTCCTGTTTTCGATACGGGTTCATGTCTCTGGTCCGACGCTGAGTTCTTGGACGTGCCTGCCGATTTCCTATACATGGCCAAGCCGTTCAAGATGGGCGGCATGCGTCCAGAAGAGCAGGTGAAGCTTTTTGAAGGGTACTTCGACTGGCTCGACATTGAGGCTATTGCCGATTATCCCGAAACTGTACGCGCCGTTCTCGGCTGCAGCCCTAACATTCCCGAACGGCGCATCGCAACTATCGTCGCTGAGGTGAAGAAGAGGATCGACGTGCTCGGCCATATCGCGCGGTAGGGATGCCCGGCGGGGACGGTGGTTGGCAACCCGCCGCCGTTGTGTCACAAAACGCCCTGACCCTATTGCCACGTCGCGTCGCAGTGTCGCTTACTTGCGTGTTCGCAGTTTTCAAATTATCTGCTCGCCGGTGTGCTGGAATGTGGTGTAATGAAAAGCTGCATGTTTACGTTGTTTGCAAAGGCGAAAGACTATGATTTTTGAAGCGATGATTGTTGACGACGAGGCTCCGGCGCGTGTTGAGCTAACCAATCAGCTCGAACGTACGGGTCGCGTTCATGTGGTGTCCGAGGCCGTGTGCCTGCAAGAGGGCATCGCCAAATTAAGGAAGGGCGGCATTGATGTGGTGTTTGTCGACCACAACATTGCTGGCGCGGGTACTACGATGCTGCCCGACGCACTGCCTGATTTTCCGAAGGTTCCCATGTTTATTTATATGACGGCGTACAGCGACGTGATGGATGACCCATTTGGCATGGAGCCGCTGGGCTTTTTGGTGAAGCCAGTGGACAATCGAAAGCTCGATGAGATTGTGGCGCTCATTGAGGAAAGCTACCAGCGAGAGGTGGTGCGTCCGTGATCGTTTTGGTGTTGAATGCGGGTTCAAGCTCGCTGAAGTTCAAGCTGCTCGAATCAGAAAGCGAATGTGTGCTCTCGCGCGGTGTGGTGGAGCGTATTGGCAGTTCAAGCGCTCCTGCACGTTTTGTGTGTACCGATAAGCGCGGGGCTGTGGTGCAAGACGTTGCGGGCGAGGGGTACGCCGGTGCGCTTGAGCATGTGCTTGCAAGCTTGGTGGAAGGCGACGGTGCGCCGCTGGCCAGCTTGGATGATGTGCAGGCGGTGGGGCATCGCATCGCGCACGGCGGCGACGTGTTCACCTGCTCGGTTGCCATTGATGACGATGTGGTTGCCACCATCGAGCGGTTCGCTGAGCTGGCGCCTTTGCACAACCCGCCGGCGCTTGCGGTTATCGACCACTGCCGCCGCTTGTTCGGGCCGAGCAAATTGCAAGTTGCCGCATTCGATACGGCCTTTCATCAAACCATGCCTGCGCGCAACTACGTGTATCCCATTCCGTATCGCTATTACGCCGACATGGGCATTCGGCGCTACGGCTTCCACGGTACGTCGCACAAGTACGTGAGCCGCCGTGCGGCGGAGTTTCTGGGCAAGAGTCGTCGCGACCTTAAGATGATCACGTGTCATTTGGGTGCAGGTGCCAGCGTGTGTGCCATCGATCACGGCATTTCTATGGACACCTCAATGGGTTTCACACCGCTTGACGGCATCGTGATGGGCACGAGGTCGGGGTCGGTTGATCCGGCTATCATCACTACTATTATGGAACGCGAAAACCTCACACCTGCACAAATGGATGCGGTGCTAAACCGCGAGTCGGGCATGTTAGGCGTGTCGGGTGTGTCGGGTGACTTGCGCGAGCTCAAAGAGGCGGTAGCAGTTGGCAACGAACGAGCCGAGCTTGCCTACGACATCTTCCTTACCTCAATTCGTCGCATGATCGGCGCGTACTTCTTCGAGCTGGCCGGCGTGGACGTCATCGTGTGTACCGCTGGGGTGGGGGAGAATGACCCGTATGCGCGGCGTCTGATTTTCCGCGGGCTTGAGCCGTTCGGTATCCGTATCGACCAGGAACGCAACATGGAGGTGGGCAAAGCCGATCGGCGCATATCCACCGACGATTCCACGGTTGAGGTGCTGGTGGTGCCAACCGATGAAGAGGCCGAAATCGCGCGTGACGTGTCGCTTATTGCTGCGGGTGTGGACATATCCGATCCGTACAGCGATTAACGGCAGGGTAGCGTGCGGCAGCATCCGAAGGTGCCGCTGGCGTGTGAGCGATGGGAAGGCTTGAGAAAGGGGCGCGGAAATGTACGGACTGAAGACCGAGCACTGTTTCGATGCGGCACATTTCCTCACCGAGTACTACGGAAAGTGCGAGAACTTACATGGGCACCGCTGGCGCGTGATTGCTTTTATCGAACAAGCGGCACTTCAGACCGAAGGCACGATGCGTGACATGGTGATCGACTTCGGCGTGTTCAAACGCGATTTCCGCGCCATTGTCGATGAGTTTGACCACACCTTCCTAGTGGAAGAGGGCTCGCTTGCCCCTCAGACTATGGAATGCCTGCATGCCGAGGGTTTTTCGCTTACGGTGGTGCCCTGGCGAACAACGGCGGAAAACCTCGCAGCTCATTTTGCACGTCGCTTGCAGGATGCAGGCTATCCCGTGTCGCGGGTGGAAGTGTACGAAACGCCCAACAACTGCGCGTATTGGACTGCTTCCTCGTAGTCACGTGACTCTTTGGCACATGACCCCTTAATGCATCACATCACATCCTGTTGATTCTTTATGCTTATGCACGTGCGGTGTGGGTGGCATCGCTTCGTTTCGGCGATACTTGAGACATGAGATGATTGAGGGGGAGCCCATGTCAAACCGAATAGGTGTTGTGACCGATAGCCACTGTGGAATCAGCGGAGAACTTGCCGAGCAGTTAGGCGTAACTGTTCTTCCGGCGTCGTATGGCGTGTTCGGGCGGATTTTTCGCGAGGACGGAAGCATTTCGCGCGAGGAATTCATGCAGATGCTGCGCGACGGTGCTCTTGTGAACACATTCCAGCCCGCACCAGGTGAGCTGATGGAAACATGGGACGCTGCGTTGCGTACAGCCGACGAGATCGTGTACGTGCCCATTGGCAGCATGCTGTCGGGGTCGTACGACACCGCATGTCAGTTGGCGCGCGATTCCAAGTATAAAGGGCGCGTGACCGTGGTCGACACCAAGCGCGTGTCGGCTCCGCAGCTGCGTTCGGTCATGGATGCGTGCGAACTTATTGAAGACGGCCTTCCCGCCAAAACAATTCGCAAGACACTCGAGGCCACGTGCATGAAGTCATGCACGTATGTGGCCCTTGACACGCTTGAATACCTTCAGCGCGGCGGTCGCATTCCGAAGGCCGTGTCGGTAATTGGCGAGGCGTTAAACGTGAAGCCTATCGTAGAGTTTACGGCTAAGGGTCTGCAGCTGGCGAAGACCGCGCGCGGTATGGCAAAGGCGCGCTTGTCGATGATCGATACTGTTCGCAAAGACCTCGAGAAGCTGCTGGCAGGCGGCCTGCCAGCAAAAAGCATCGCACTTCTTGCAGCCGGGAGCTCGTCTGAGACAAAAACAGCGAAGTGGATCGCCCAGCTCGAAGAGGCGTTCCCTGGCATGAAGGTGCTTTATGGCGACCTGCCGCTCGCTATCTGCTGTCATATCGGCCCCGACGCGTTGGGTGTGGGGTTAGCGCATATGCCGTCGGTGCGCTGGGCCGATTAGCGAACAAATCTCACGTTGCTCATGTATACGCGAAACGGTAGCCCATCTTCGAGGCTGCCGTTTCGCGTATATGTTTCCTATCGCTTCGTTCGATAGCTACGCATCGGTAGTATCGTCATCGCTTTCTCTGATGGCGTCGCATCGGGTTTTCGAAATTCCCAAACTTCGCTGTTGCCTTTAGAATCGAATCCATCGCTTGAAGAAACACGAATTTAGTCAGTGTTTCCTCAAGGCCTGCAACCGCCTGTAAGCATCACCTTGATCCGGAACAGGGCTGATGAGACGGTTGCGGCTTGGCGAACGACTGAAAACTGGGAGGCCCTATGCAGTGGCCCCTTCTTCTGTGAAAGGATGAAACAGATGAACCTGAATGCACGCGTTACCCGTAGGAAGTTTCTGGCGCTGGGTGCCTCTGCAGCGCTGGTTACCTCGCTTGGTTTGGTGGGCTGCGGCTCGTCTTCCGATACCGCCGGCGGTGCGAGCGAGAACAAAGTCATCACCGTGGCGGCAAGCCCCACGCCCCACGCCGAGATTCTCAACGACGCAGTTGCTCCGCTGCTTGAAGCCCAGGGCTACACGCTTGAGGTGAAGGAATTCACCGACTACGTGCTGCCGAACACAGCAACGGAGGCTGGCGAGGTTGACGCAAACTACTTCCAGCACCAGCCGTACCTGGACGACTTTAATGCCGACCAGGGAACGCATCTGGTGTCGGTGGCGGCAGTGCACTATGAGCCATTTGGCATTTACTCCGAGAAGATCGAAAGCCTTAAGGATCTGAAGGAAGGTGCCATTGTGGCAGTGCCCAACGACACCACCAACGAGGCGCGCGCATTACTGCTGCTCGAGCAGGAGGGTCTCATTAAGCTGAAGGAAGGCGTGGGTCTTGAGGCAACGCCGAAGGACATTGAGGAAAACCCACTTAACCTTGAGATCAAAGAGCTCGAAGCGGCAACTATCGCCAACACGCTTGCCGATGTTGACATCGCTTGCCTGAACGGTAACTATGCTTCACAGGCTGGTCTTTCGCTTGCCGACGCGCTTGCTGCCGAGGGTGCCGACTCGCTGGGAGCCGAAACCTACGCCAACGTGCTGGTAGTGAAGGAAGGCAACGAGGATTCCGAGGCTGTTCAGGCGCTCAAGAACGCGCTCGTGTCTGACCAGGTGCGCGACTACATTGGCATCACTTATGACGGCGCGGTTGTGCCGGTGTTTTAAACCATAAGGTATCCTGTCTGCGCCCTTACGGTTCAAGGGTGCTACGATAGCCCTGCGATGACCTTGCTGCTCACGCCCAGCCGCTCATAAGGCTGGGCGTGAGTGCGCTGCGCCTACCGTGAAAAGGAGCGATTAATCGATGATCACGTTTGACCATGTGAGTAAAACCTACGACGCCCGCAGAGGAGAACACCATGCACTCTGCGATGTAAGCCTGCATGTTAACGCAGGTGATGTGTTCGGTATTATCGGGCAGTCGGGTGCGGGCAAGTCGACATTGGTGCGCTGCATCAATCTGCTTGAACGGCCGACATCGGGGCGCGTGCTGGTGGACGGGGTTGACGTGACGGATTATTCCGGGGCCCAACTGCGCGAGCTGCGCAAGGGCATTGGTATGGTGTTTCAGAACTTCAGCTTGTTTCAGCAGCGCACCGTAGTACAAAACGTTACGTTTCCCTTGGAAATTGGCGGGGTGGCAAAGGGTAAGCCGCGTTCGGCGGAAGCCATGCGTGCCCGCGCAATGGAACTGCTCGACATCGTGGGGTTATCGGCGAAGGCTACCTCGTATCCCAGTGAACTTTCGGGTGGGCAGCAGCAACGGGTGGCTATTGCTCGCGCCTTGGCGAACAACCCGCGCATCATTTTGTGCGATGAGGCAACAAGTGCGCTTGACACGCGCACGACGGTTTCCATCTTAAGCCTGCTCGAGCAGATCAATCGAGAGCTAGGTGTCACGTTGGTTCTTATCACCCATTCGCTAGCCGTGGCGCGCCGTATTTGTAACCGCATTGTGGTGCTTGATGAAGGGCGCATCGTCGAACAGGGAACGACAACCGAGGTGCTGTCGAATCCCAAAAGTCCGGTAACGCGCGAGCTCTTGGAGTTCGATGGTCTTGCTTCGGCTAATCGGTTTGGAAGATAGGTGATCTGACAATGGAGTCCGTAGCTGCTTTTTTCGCTGAATATGGCGAGCTGCTGTTCGAAGGCACAATCGACACGCTGGTCATGACGTTTGGTGCCACGTTCATTGCCTATCTTATTGGTATACCGTTAGGTGTTGCCCTGGTGGTTACTGCACCAGGGGGTCTGCGTCCCCATCGAGTGCTCAACACGGTGCTCAGCTGGGTGGTGAGCATTGGGCGTTCTGTACCGTTTGTAATCTTGCTGGTGGCATTAATTCCTATCACGCGCTTGATCGTGGGAACCTCACTTGGTGTGCGGGGCGCGATGGTGCCCCTGGTGGTTACAGCAGCCCCGTTTGTTGCTCGCATCGTTGAGCAGAGCTTAGCCGAGGTTGACGGCGGGCTGGTTGAAGCGTCGCTGTCGTTTGGCGCAAGCGTGCCGCAGGTGGTGTCGAAGGTGTTTCTACGCGAAGGGTTGCCTTCGCTGGTGCGCGGCGTATCTATTACGTTTGTTACGCTTTTCGGGTACGTTACCATTGCAGGTACCGTTGGTGCCGGCGGTTTGGGTGACATCGCCATTCGTTATGGTTACCAGCGTTTCCAAAGCGACGTGATGCTGGTGTCCGTTACGTTGTGCGTGATCATTGTTATTCTGTTTCAGGCTGGCGGCGATTTTCTGGTTAACCGCATCGATAAGCGGCGGTAAAAAACCTAATTTGCACTGCTTTGTCTAACTTTACCTGACCTTTACACTCACTTATCTGTCATCATACACGTATGCACGATTATAAAGAACGTGTATGCCCGATGACGGAAGGTAGGGGTAGGGAATGGATTTTGGTCTCGTCACAGTTGCTCAGGCCATGATGGGCGATCCCGCTTTGGCGCTCATTGTCGTGTTGACGCTGGGGGCAACGGTAGTGAACGGTGCAACCGATGCGCCGAACGCCATTGCCACCGTTGTAGGTACTCGTGCGATGGGCCCGAACGCCGCTATTGCGATGGCCGCGGTGTGTAACTTCATAGGCTTGGTGGGCATCACCATGATCTCATCGGCGGTGGCGAAAACCATCTTCGGCATGGTCGATTTCGGAGGCGACAACCACGCAGCATTGGTTGCGCTGGCAGCTGCCATGGTAGCTATCATTGTATGGGGTGTTGCGGCGTGGTATTTCGGCATACCCACGAGCCAAAGCCATTCGCTGATCGCTGGTATTACGGGTGCCGCTATTGCGTTGCAGGGCGGGCTTGCAGGCGTGAATGGTGCCGAATGGGTAAAGGTTATCTACGGTCTGCTTGTGTCAACATGTTTAGGTTTCGGGAGCGGCTGGCTGTTCATGCGCCTGTTGAAAATCGTGTGTCGCGATGTTCAGCGTGCTGCGGCGAACAAGGCGTTTCGATGGCTGCAGATTATATCGGGCGCAGGTGTTGCCGTGCTCCATGGCGCGCAAGATGGTCAGAAGTTTTTGTCGCTTTGTATGTTAGGTATCATGTTAGGCGTTGACGGCGTGGCATATTCCGACGTCAATTTCCCTTTGTGGGTAATCGTTCTCGTGTCGATGACTATGGCATTGGGTACGGCAGTTGGCGGTCGTAAGATCATCAAGTCGGTGGGTATGAACATGGTGCGCATGGATCAAGCACAGGGGTTCTCGGCGTGTGTTGCCGCATGCTTCTGCATTGGTCTTGCTACGTTTACCGGCCTGCCTGTTTCCACCACGCACACCAAAACCACCGCCATCATGGGTGTGGGTGCCGAGAAGAGCATTCGCTCGGTGAAATGGAACCTTGTTGGATCCATGATACTCACCTGGGTGCTCACGTTTCCCGGATGTGGCCTGTTGGCGTTCGCGTTCACGCACGTGTTCCTCGCGTTTATGTAGCACCCATTTGTTTCTTTGTCATGTTAGATCAGCGCAAACCCAATGAGTCCGGTGAGCGTGCCTGCGAGCGCACCTGCTATTACGTCGCGGGGGAAATGCACGCCAATGATTACGCGTAGCGTGGCGAGTGCGACGCCGAGCGCGAACACGATAATGGCAGGTGCCGGCGTAGCGAGGCATTCCAGAAACGCGGTTGCGATAACGAAGATAGAAAACGTATGCTTACTGGGAAACGACTTTCCGCGAGTATCTTTCGGTACGGATGCTTCAATGCCGAACACCTCGTAAGGTCGTGGTGCATCGATGACCTGGCGCAGCAGCGTGACCGCAACAAATCCAACCGCTGGAACAACCACAGCGCGAAAAGCCGCCAGTAGGCCGTCGTGTGCGAACAGCCACACAATAAGGCAGGGATACGCCAGGTAGATGGCCCCTGTGATGGCAGTGTTTGCGCCGGCGGCCACCCGTAGCAAGCGTGGGTGGCCGCGCAAAAATGTATGCAGCCGAAGGTAGCTTTCCTGCTTCATAGTTTTACGCACCACGGCGTTGCAGCAGCGGGGTCAGCGGCTCGCTCGACACGATGTGAAGGTGGTGAGTGGCACGGCTGATGGTAGTGTACAGGCGGTTGCGCGATAGCTCGTCTTCGCCGAACACGCGAGCCGATGCGTCAGGCACGATCACGCAGTCGAACTCGAGGCCCTTCGCCAACTTGAGCGGCACGATAACAACGCCGTCGTCGGGAAGCGTCATCGTGGTGTCCATAACATGAGGTGTTTTCTCTCCCAGCGTAGGCAGTAGGGCGGCATGTAGTAGGCGGGCTTGATTGGAGTCGGGTGTTATGATGGCGGCAAGCCCCGCCTGGTCGCCGGCTTCGATAATGATAGCGGCAATTCGTGCGATGCGTTCGTTTTCGGTGAGGCACACCTCAATGCTCGGTGAAGTGTGTTCGGGCTGGACCGATGACACGTGCGCTTGTTCGTCTTGTGGCAGTAGGCTTGCGAACAAGTTGGTAATCTCGGGTGATGATCGGTAGCTGGTCATCAAGCTACAGGATGTGACCGAGCCACGTTCGCGTTCGAACACCTGTCGTATCTCGTCAAAGGTGGCAGTCTCTTCCTTAATCGCCTGATGAGCGTCGCCGAGCAGCAAGAAATGGGCGTATCTGAAGTAGCGGGCAAGCACGGCAAGTTGTGCGGCGGTATAATCCTGCACCTCGTCGATCATCACGTACTTCGCACTGGCGTCCCCCAATCCAGTTAGGCAGATTTTCGTGTAAAGCCACGTGACGGGATCGAGCCCTTGTGCGCCCAACATGCGCATGCCAATACGGTCGATGCGCAGCCATTCATCGCGCTCGACGGCTTCGATGGCTCCTGCGTACTTCGTGTTCAGGTAACGGAGTGTGTACGATTTCAGTTCCGCTTCGGTTTGTGGTTCAATGGTTTCGCGGAACAGCTCAAGCTGCTCGTCGGTACTTAATTCCAGCAGCTCATCTTGGGCGCGTTCGGTTGCGGCAAGCTGTGCGATGCGCGAGCGGACACGTTTGAGCAGCTCTTCGCGCGCAAGCGTAATGCGATGAGGCCCAATTGGCACGTTCTTGAACTTGCCAATTGCCTGTTGGATTTGCCCGACCGACACAAAACGTGTGCCTTCGCAGGTAATTTCCTTGAAATCACCGTGGTCGAGTACAAGCTCGCGCATGCCGCGATCAAGTGCGGCTAGGTCAGCTATGGTGGCATGGCTACGCTCGCGACCGCGGCCTTGAGGCATCAGGCTTTCTGCGAGATCAGCCCATGTTTCGATGTGTGGGTTTTGTTCGCCCATGTCGGGCAGCACGTTGTCGATGTAGCGTCCGAACACGGGATTCGGTGTGATTAAGTGCACCTCGTCGGGGCGCAGGGTGTCGCGGTTTTGATAGAACAAATACGCGATGCGCTGCAGCAGCACCGAAGTTTTGCCGCTGCCGGCAATGCCATGTACCAGCAACGCGTCAACGTCATCGTGACGCACGATAACGTTCTGCTCTTTTTGGATAGTCGCGGTAATGGCCTGCATCTGCGCGGTTCGCTGTTTGGAAAGCGACGCAAGCAGCAGCGAGTCTTGGATAGCCACGTTCGTGTCGAAGTAGGCGGCAAGCACGTTTTCGGAAATGTCGAATTGTCGACGAAGCAGCAAATCAACGTTGATAGTGCGCCCGTTCGCCACGTATGAGGTGGCACCGTTTTCTTGGTTGTAGTACACCTCAGCAACCGGCGAGCGCCAGTCGACAACGAGCCGCTTACAGTTCTCGTCCGACATGCCCGCGTTGCCGATGTAGAGCTCTTTGGGGTCCTCATCGGGCTTGAACTGCAGCGAAATCTTTGCGAAGTACGGCTGGCGTAGCAGCAGCTGCGCATCGGCCAAGCGCTGAGAGTTCACTTCTTGTGAAATGTTGTACCCCTCGATGATGCGGTTCACGGCGGCAATGGCTGCGTAGGTTTCCATGGCTTCATCGTCGGTGGTGAAGTTGTGCGCAATGTCGGCGGTCATCGACTCTTTATCGGCCGCTGCGGCGCGCGCCGTTTCCTCGAGCTTGCGTTGCGCATCGCGGGCGATAGCTTTTAGCTTTTCGTAAGTCGTCGTCAGATGCTGCTGCTCGTGTTCGAATACGGGGTCGGTCTGCTCGGTTGGCTGCGGTGCGGTGACGCTTGTGCTCACGTTGCCTCCTTGCGATGTCTCAAACTGAAAAATCGAATGTACTATGGTAGCACATTCGATTTTTCCAGAAGCGAGCACTTGTGACAGCGTGAGCTTATCGTCATTTCTGTTTCGTGTTAATTCTTCACCTATTCCTTGCCGGTCCAGCAGTAGGTGCACACCTTCGCCGGATCAATGCCAATAGCTTCGATCATGCCATCAAGCGACTGAAACTCCAGCGAGTCGAAGCCCAGCTGTTCGCAGATAGTGCGCAGCATGCACTTGCCGCGTTCGGTGGTGGCATCGGCGTATTCGTCAAGGTGCTTCTGGCCTTCGTCACCTTCGAGTTCCTGCACGGTGCGGCGGGCGATAAGATCCATATCCGACTTGTTGCTAGAGAAGGTGAGGTACTTGCATCCGTACATGATGGGCGGGCAGGCACTACGCATGTGCACTTCCGCGGCACCCGATTCGTACAGGAATCGAACCGTTTCGCGCAGCTGCGTGCCGCGAACAATGGAGTCGTCGACAAACAGCAGCTTTTTGTTTTCGATAAGCTCGGGCACGGGCAGCTGCTTCATCTTCGCCACATGGTTGCGCATGGTCTGGTTTTGGGGCATGAACGATCGCGACCAGGTGGGGGTGTACTTGATGAAGGGGCGGCCGAACGGCGCGCCGCTTTCCGCAGAGTAGCCGATGGCGTGCGGCAGGCCGGAATCGGGCACGCCCGCCACGAAGTCAACGTCGGGAAGGTGTCCGTTGCGCTTGCGTTCATCGCGCGCCATGATAGCACCGTTGCGGTAGCGCATGACCTCCACGTTTTCGCCTTCGTAGGTGCTGTTGGGGTACCCATAGTACACCCACAAAAAGGCGCAGATTTTCATGTCGTTGCCGGCGGGCGCTAACGTTTCGTAGCCGTCGGGCGTTACGCGGACAATCTCGCCGGGGCCAAGTTCGTAATCGCTCACGTAACCGAGCTTCTGGTACACGAAGTTCTCGAACGACACGCAGTAACCGTCTTCCGCTTTGGCCACAACCACGGGCAGGCGGCCGAGCGCGTCGCGTGCAGCGATAATAGACCCGTCTGCGGTCATAATAGTAAGGGTGAGCGAGCCATCGATGAGCTTCTGCGCGTGCTTGATGCCCGACACGAAGTCCTGCTTTTGGTTGATGAGCGCCGCCACCAGCTCGGTTGAGTTCACTCGCCCTGAGCTCATTGCCATGAACTGACTGCAACCGTCGGTGAAGTAGTCTTCCACCAGCTGTTCGGCGTTGTTGATGGCGCACACTGTGGCGATAGCGTACACGCCCAAATGTGATCGCACCAGCAGCGGCTGCGGATCGGTGTCGCTAATGCAGCCGATGCCCGCAGTGCCGCAAAAGTGCGGCAGATCCTCTTCGAAGCGGGTACGGAATGGCGTGTTCTCGATGGAGTGGATCTGTCGCTGGAAGCCCTTCTCATCGTCGTGGAAAATCATGCCGGCGCGGCGTGTTCCGAGGTGGGAATGATAATCGACGCCGAAGAAGACGTCCAGCACCACGTCGTGCTTTGCCGTTGCCCCAAAGAATCCACCCATTGCTGTTCGCGCACCTTTCATGTTCTGCCGCCCAGTGAAGATGCAAGCATAGCCGAACGGCGTGAACTGTGTGTTACAGGAGTGAAAAACGTCACGATTTCCGTATGCTGTCTGTTTTTCTGCAGGAGTAGAGGAAATCATCCGTCGAAAAATTTGACTCATTGCGCTGCACGGTGTGTCTGTGCCGTGTGGCTTCTGTATATACTTCCCGGTTGAGTCATTGGATGCTGGTTTGCACCCAAACGAAGGCCCACGGCGTTGGGATGGGTGTTGAGCCAGCGAATGAGAAAGGGGAGTGGAATGAATGCGGAACAATTGAGAAAGGGCATTGAGGAAGCCGTGCTTGCCGTGCGCGAGCGGCGACCGTTAGCGGGTTCGGTAACCAACGGTGTAACCACGGACTTCGTGGCGAACGCCCAGCTTGCCGTCGGCGGATCGGCGGCCATGGTGTATTTGCCTGACGAGGGCGAAGCGCTGGTGGCAGCGGGTGACGCCGTGTACGTGAATATGGGAACGCTACTGCCGGTACACGAGCAGACAATCCCCGCGGTTGTGAAAGCCGCGCACGCTGCGGGCAAAACATGCGTGCTCGATCCGGTGGGTATTGGCATCGGACAGCTGCGCACCGATATCTTAAGCGCCCTCAAGCCGTTCAAGCCGCGAATCGTTCGTGGCAATGCGTCGGAGATCATTGCGCTTGCGGGCTTATGGGAGCTTGAAGGCGACGCATCGGAGCTGGGACGTGCTCATGGCGTTGATACGACTGATGCGGTTGACGCAGCACGAGGTGCTGCTTGCGCGCTGGCTCGCTATACGGGTGGTGCGGTTGCGGTGTCGGGTGAGGTTGACCTGGTGACCGACGGTACGACGATCGTTCATGTGCAGGGTGGCTCTGAGCTGATGGAGCGCGTGACGGGTTTCGGTTGCTCACTGGGCGGCGTCTGCGCCGTGTATGCTGCCGTAACCGATCCGTTCACGGCGGCGCTTGCGGCAACGGCACATTACAACGTCGTGGGGCTGCGTGCGGCCGCTACACACGCGGCACCGGCGTCGTTCAAACAGGCGTTTATCGACGAACTCTATCTCATCCAGCCCACCGACATTGCACACTGCGAGCTTACGGTCGAGTAGGCGTAATACAAGCGGGACAACAGGGATGGTCTCTTGTCCCGCTTGATTGTGAGGTTGATTGTGACAATAGGGTTAGGTCAATTTGCGCCAAATTGGCAGCAGTAAAACTGAGGAAATGTCAGCACAGGGGGCTTCCTAAATCGAGTCAACACACTAAGGTTGTGGCTATCAG
Organism: Adlercreutzia sp. ZJ138; assembly: GCF_011038935.1. Classification (NCBI taxonomy): domain Bacteria; kingdom Bacillati; phylum Actinomycetota; class Coriobacteriia; order Eggerthellales; family Eggerthellaceae; genus Adlercreutzia; species Adlercreutzia sp. ZJ138. The sequence goes on from NZ_JAAKEA010000007.1 coordinate 84,108, forward strand.
GTACTCAACCGCCGGCTCTTCGGCGCGACAGGAGGGAAACGCCCATGGCTGACATCGTTCACGTAGAGGGGCTCACCAAAGACTACGGGCACAACCGAGGCGTGTTTGACCTGACGTTTTCCGTTGCACCCGGTGAAGTGCTGGGCTTTCTGGGGGCAAACGGCGCTGGAAAGACCGTGACGCTGCGCACCCTTATGGGTTTCATCCGCGCAGACCAGGGATGCGCCCGCATTGCAGGCCTTGACTGCTTTGCGCATCGCGATCGCATCCAGCGCACGCTTGGTTACCTGCCCGGAGAATTGGCCCTGCCACCCCACATGACCGCCGACGCCTTCTTGCGCTTTCAGGCGCAGGTGCGCGAACTGCACGACCTGGGGCGCATACAGCGTCTCATCGAATTCTTCGAGCTTGACTCCAGCATGCGCATAGGGTCCATGTCGAAAGGAAACAAGCAGAAAGTTGGAATTGTCTGCGCGTTTTTTCACACACCCGACGTGCTGCTGCTTGATGAGCCCACAACCGGTCTTGATCTGCTTATGCAACGGCGTTTTGTCGAGCTTGTGCAAGCTGAGCGCGCGCGGGGTGCTACGGTGCTCATGTCGTCGCATTTGTTGGGAGAGGTGGAACGGCTGTGTGATCGCGTTCTGTTCATTCGCCATGGGCGACGCATCATGGAATGTAAACCGGCCGAGCTAACCATGGATGGCGCGCTGGTTAATTTGTACGGAGAAGACGCGCTGGCCGGCACATGGCACGACGCCAGCTAGCTAGCACGTGGAACGACGCCGACGAGCAAGAACGCGGGCTGGCACAAGGCACGACATCCCTTCGCCAGTTGGTCACCACGTAGTGTGGCGCTCGTTCACCGGCCGGCTGACACAATGCTCACCAACGCACAGCATAACGCCAGTTAACGTAGGCGACGAAAGGAACTCCCATGAACCTGATTCTTGTGAGACGTGAAATCAAATCGAACCTGTTTTCCGCACTGATGTTTTTCGGCGTGATAGCGCTGTACGTAGTTTGCATCGTGATCATGTATGACCCCTCGCTGGAAGCCAGCCTGAGCACCATGCAAGAAGCCATGCCGGAACTGTTTGCCGCTTTCGGCATGGCTTCCCCCACAACCACGTTAGTTGATTTCATGGTGAACTATCTTCAGAAGTTCCTTTTGGTACTGTTCCCCTTGGCGTTTATGCTGATGGCGGTACACAAGAAGCTGGTCAAGCCCCTCGAAAGCGGATCGCTTGCTTTCACGCTAGCTCTTCCGTTGACGCGTCGCTGCATTGTGCTTTCTTTTATCGGTGCATTCGCGGCTTTGCTGATTGGCCTACTTGTGGCCACTACCTTGTGCGAAATAGCGTGCGCGGCACTGCTGTTCCCCGGCGACTTGGATGTATCCGCTCTGCTGCGGGCCAATGCGGGACTGCTGGGACTTTGGCTTTTTATGGGCGGACTCGTCTTTCTTGGCGTGTGTGTGCTGTCTCGCCCCGACAGAGGGTTCTTTGCGGGAGCCGGAGTGTGCCTTTTGTTCTATCTTATGGGAATGCTTGCTGACCTGCAAAAAGACTGGGACATTCTGAAAGTAGCGAACCCTTATGAGCTGTATCAAGCAACCGATCTGGTATCGAATACCGCCGGTGCCGTGACGGATGCTCTGCTGCTGGGCGCTATCGGCTGCGGGCTGTTCGCCTTGGGGGTGCTGGCCTTCACACGCCGCGATTTAAGCGTATAGGCGCAAACGTTGTTGGCTGTTCCGCACAAGCGTCGAGCTGTTCTACGCGATCCTAAGCTAGCGGCACGCTATCCTAAGCTAGCGCCACCTGTCAGCTTCATTCATCGCGTCTGCTGCTTTCGCTTATTGCATCCGATTGTTTCGCTTCCTACCCCAGATATTCCGGGCGATAAGCCCATGCGCGTACCATCTCACACCACGACTTGAACTCGACCATCATCTCGTCCCACACAATGGCGCGTCCTAGGCTTTGTTGCTGGTGCATATAGCCGTCAGCTAACCAAATGAGCAGGTCGGTCACCTGCTTCATAGTAACGCCGTCACGGAACTTATCGGTGCGCACATGGTGAAAATACTGCTCAAGTAGCTCGTCCACCTGCCCATACATCCAGCGCATTGCCGTGTCGCTCACATCTTTGTGCTGCGGGTAGAACGCACGCAGACAAAACTCGATCAAATAGGGAAACTGCGCGAACATAGCCATCTTCGTCTCGGCGCAATACCGCATCAAATCAAAGTAATCGTCAATTTCCCAATACTGCGGACCAACAACTGCAGCCACCGCTCTTTCTCGCATGCACTGTATTAAGTAAAAATAGAAGTCGCGCTTGTTGTGGAAATAGAAGAACAGCAGCCCCTTGGAAATGCCGGCCCTATGCGCGATGTCATCGGTGCGGGCATCCTTGTAGCCCACACGCCCGAACGTTTCCACGCCAGCTGCGATCAGGGCCTCTTGACGATCTTTTGGAAGGTGGTCGAAATCTCCATGCTTTGCCACGGCAGCTCTCCTTTGTTGACTCGTCGGTCAGCAACTGCACACCATAGTAGCGCATGGATAGTCTCTGCCACGGTAAGTATATGAAGAACAACAGATCCCCAGTGTCTCTGTTCGTTCCTAGTGCCCCGCCGAGGGGCTTAAGCGTAAAGCGCCACTTCTTCGATGCAGTTCACGCCGGTGTCTTGGCAGAGTTTCGCGAGTTTTTTGTCGAGCGTCATCAAGGTTGCACCCTTACGCCGAGCTAAACAAAAGTAGAGCATATCGTATACGGGGTGCTTGTGTCGGATTGCTTCAAGGAACGCTTCGTCGCTGAGTTCTTCAATAGGAATGTATGTATCAACATAGTCGATGGCGATAGCTGCTCGTTTTTGTGCACATTCCTCAGACATTATTTGAGCGACGACGTACTTCCAAAAAGAATTGCGCACTTCAACGCGAAATAAATCGCAGCTTATCAGCTGTTCTCCGAGCATGCGCACGTTTCTCATGGGTGAAAGTCCCTAGCACGCCCGATAGCGGGAAGTGTATAGCCAAAGGCAAGGGTGTCCATCGCGAGGTGGAATCTGAAAGGTTGCCTTAAGGCAAACCTCTGGCCTGACGAACAGAAATCGCATTAGGCGTAGGTGGGCGGGTAAGGCTGCAATACAAATCAAAGAGGGAAGGTATACCCCAAGCCCTGTGCTTAGGGTAGAGATTCCTAAGAAAGAGAAAGGCAAGGTAAGAAAACTCGGAATACCTACCGTAGTTGACCGTGTGGTGCACGTGCTGCTTTCGTGTACATCCCAAAAGCATCAAGACGATGAAAGAGCGCATTCGAGAACTCACCGCACGAAGCAATGCTATGTCTAATGAGTACAGACCAAAAGCGGTAACATGGTTTGTACATGGATGGGTCAACTACTTCAAGCTGGCGGACATAAAGATGCTGTTAAAAGACACTGACCAATGGATGCGCAGACGTATTCGCATGGTCTACTGGAAGCAGTGGAAACGTGTTCGCACCCGATTCAAGATGCTACAGAAATGTGGCATTGAAAAGGGCAAGGCGTGGGAGTTTGCCAACACTCGTAAGGCTTACTGGCGTGTAGCAGGAAGTCCAATAATGAGTATGGCAATCAAAACCGAGCAGTTACGCCGTCAAGGCTATCTGTTTTTCTCGGACTACATTGAACGCTTGCTGTTGTGCGATTATAGGAGATTACTTTGGAGTTCGTAGAAATAGCCACTCCTGATCGCGACTCGATTTCGGGAGACTTCACGTCAGATAACTGCTTTGGGATCTATGTATACAGGTTCACTGACGGAATGTATTACGTTGGCAAGTCTAAAGACGTGCGAGACAGACACGTCCAACATAAACATGAATATGCCAAGGAAGAACCTCTCCGCGTTATCGAGCGCATGTGGTGGGCACCTGTCCAAGGCGATGTGCAGCAGCTCGATTTCGCCGAGACGCAAGTTATCGCTGCATTAGAATCCAAGGGCTATTCGCTGAGAAACGTTATGAAGACAGGACGCCCAAGAGGAAATGACGTCGTGATGGTGGATACTGGTGACAGTTGGGGCGTGCCGATACCTTGGGAGAGAGAAAAGCTTCCTAAACGTAAGTCAACATTTCTTTTCAACGAAGATGCAGCCAAGCTGGATCAATTCGAGAGACTTGCGAAGCTCTCTGAATTCGAACACATTCTCGACATCCTGCAAACATACGTAAATGCGACTATAGCTGCACCATCTGATACAGCAGGGAAAATCTGGATAGCTACGGCCCTGCCGTCCACAGGTAGAGGACAAAGGCTTTGTTGTGTATCTGTTCAAAACGCTGAAACGCTGGTCATTTACAAGGACAAACACTGGGGCAGAGAGCGCGTATGTGGTTTCATCAACGTGAAAAAGCCGGAAGGTGGGTATTTGCCGAGAGGCATCAAACGGCGTCGGGGCTCCTATAAATCGCTCCCGAACAGTTTCAGGCTGTGCTTTCGCGATCTTGACAGCATGCGACGTGCATTAGACAAAGATGTTGTGCTTGACTGTTGTTACAGAGCCAATGCTGAACTGATGCGCAGAGGTGTATCGATGTACGGGCGGTATAACAATCCATATGTTGTGAAAGCCATTATTGACGGAATAATCGAAAACGGATGCAGTGGGTTACAGAGTGCGTCTGTTCGTTCGTAGCCCATTGTGCCGAGACGGCCAAAGAGCAAGAGAAATGAAGAGATACTCTATGCCGTGATGGGGACGTGCTGAGGGGCTAGAGGGGGGTCTGGCCAATTTGATAGAGCCAGAAGATGAGTATCCCTACCCAAAGGAGCACCATGAACACTGCTGTGCCACAAAGGAAGGGGCGCTCTGCTTTTCGACTGATTCCGTGAACAAGACCGAGGTCGAAGAGCTTGTCGCTGAATGACAGAAACGAAAGCTCCAGAAGGTGCTTCCTCACCGTTCGGCGGCTTTTGTGACTCATATGACAGGTATTAACGCTATTTGATGTCAACGATTGTAGCCCTTGGACTTACGTCCGAAACGGCCCGCACGGACAGCTTGATTGTAGCAGGTAGTTATGAAAACAGACTGACAGAGTAAAATTCCTTCGAACCCTAACTTCCCATGCCGTAAAATGATCCGAATTTGGAAAGAAATGTACAGGGTCACATGTGCCAAAGGTATTAGGTGTGACCCTATGGCGACGCCATAGTTTGCTTGCCGTTCGCGTACGAGCTTTCTTTGGGGAAATGAAGGTATGACGAAAGGAGTCAGACGTTATGAATACGCTTGTTGCTGTTGCTATTGCACCACTCGGTGTGGGAGATGAGCTTGCCGCCGAGGTTGCCGAGGTGGTGCGCGTTATTCGCGAATCAGGTTTGCCGAATCGCACAAATTCTATGTTCACCGAGATCGAGGGCGAATGGGACGAGGTGTTTCGCGTGGTTCGTGATGCCACGTTCGTACTGGCAGAGAAGGGTATTCGCACCGAGGTGGTGCTAAAGGCCGACGTACGCCCGGGCTTCGAGAATATGATGGAAGAGAAAGTGGCGAAAGTCGACGCGATTCTGAAGTAACGGAGTGTTCTATAGTGTTAAAGGGTGAGAGCGTGCTATGAGGTGTGACCTTTGGCACATTTCTCACCCTTTAATCAGCGTTTCCGTAGTGCACTCTCACAAAGCCGCAGGATTGAAGAGAAGGGAAGGGGAGGTTTACCTATGAAAGGTTCGTTGGATATTTCTGCCTATCTGGTGATAGGCCCCGAGAATACAAACGGTCGTGCTGTGGCCGACGTGGTGGGGCAGGCTATCGATGCGGGTTTTACGTGTGTGCAGGTGCGCTCGAAGGAGTGCTCAGCGCGCGAACTTATCGACTGTACAGTTGCTGTTGCCGATGTCATTGCTCGGCGGGGTATGGGCGAACAGGTGGCGCTTTTGGTGGACGACCGCGTTGACGTGGCATTGGCCGCGCGGGCGCGAGGAGCGAAGGTCGATGGCGTGCATGTGGGGCAATCCGACATACCCGTTGACGTGTGTCGTGAGCTGTTGGGGCCGGATGCTATCGTGGGACTGTCGGCGCGGACGGCTGAGATGCTCGAGTACGTGAAGACTGCCGACATGAGTGTGGTCGACTACTTGGGTGTGGGGCCATTGCACGAAACTGCCACGAAGCCCGATTGCGGCATGGATGCGCAAGGCAACGTCATCACGAAAGACTTCGATGACCTCCGGCAGCTCGCGCAGGCAAGTCCCGTTCCTATTGTGGTTGGCGGCGGCGTGAAGTTGGCTGATGTGCCGCTTGTGCGCAGCACGGGTGTGGCGGGCTTTTTCGTGGTGTCGGCAGTATGCGGTGCCACCAACCCATATGAATCAGCGAAAAGCTTGGTAGACGCATGGCGTGCGGAAGATTCGCGTGAAGGCAACAATTAAAGTTGACAAAACCTAGGTAACTAGTAGGATAACAGCTATTAAACAGGTTTCGTTCGTTACGAGTGCTCTGTGTGGGCGTTGCTGTTGATCTCATCGCTAGCTTGATGGTCAAATTCCGGACTTGCTTGCACATTTGGTATTCGCTGTTGAAACGAAAGAGAGGATTCACAATGACCGTGTATCAAAGCGTTGCCGACCTGATTGGCAACACCCCGCTGTTGGAGCTGCGCAACTTTGAGCGCAACAACGGGCTTGAGGCAACCATCATCGGCAAGGTTGAGCTGGTAAACCCCGCTGGATCGGTGAAGGATCGCGTTGCCAAGAACATGATCGAGGAAGCAGTGCGTGCTGGTCTGGTCAACGACGACACCGTGCTCATCGAGCCCACGTCGGGAAACACTGGCATTGGGCTGTGCGCGTTGGCTGCTGCGCGTGGCAACCGTATCATCATCACCATGCCTGAAACCATGTCGGTTGAACGCCGCAATCTCATGAAGGCATACGGTGCCGAACTCGTGCTTACCGACGGGGCGCGGGGTATGACGGGAGCCATCGAGAAGGCAAACGAGCTGGCCGAGCAGATTCCGAACTCGTTCATTCCAGGTCAGTTCACTAATCCTGCGAACCCTGCTGTCCATGAAGCAACCACCGGTCCGGAAATCTGGGAAGCGACCGACGGCAAGGTCGATATTTTCGTTTCGGGCGTGGGAACCGGCGGTACGTTGTCTGGCGTGGGCCGTTTCCTGAAGTCGAAAAACCCCGATATCAAGGTGGTTGCCGTGGAGCCGGCGTCCTCTCCGGTGCTGTCGCAGGGGCGTGCGGGGGCGCATAAAATCCAGGGTATTGGTGCGGGTTTCGTGCCGGACACACTCGACACCAGCGTTTATGACGAGGTGCTCACTATCGAAGACGAAGAAGCGTTTGCTGTTGGGCGCGAGTTGGCTGGCAAAGAGGGGCTGCTCGTAGGCATATCGTCGGGTGCTGCCGTAGCGGCTGCGGCGAAGCTCGCGCAGCGTCCCGAAAACAAGGGCAAGATGATCGTGGTCATATTACCCGACACCGGTGAGCGCTACCTGACCACGGCGATGTTCGGGTTCTAAATACACGTTCAACTCCGAGAAGAGGGGCAGGGTATGCCGCGCGCAGTTGCGCATTCCCGAGAAGAGGGGCAGGGTATGCCGCGCGCAGTTGCGCATTCCCGAGAAGAGGGGCGGGGCGTGCCGCGCGCAGTTGCGCAGCAAAGCGAGCACTGTGTGAGCACGGCGTGCCCCGCCCCTCTTCTCGGAGCGTAGTTTTGAAGTGAGGCGTATTGTGGGAATGGCGAGCACTGTTTGAATACGGTACACCTCGCTCATCCCTGTGCGCACCGCGCGTACCGTGCGCGAAGTAACACAAGCGCCCTTATCTCCGCTGATTGTGCGAAGGTAAGGGCGTTGCTGTTTCGTGCGTCTTTCGCGATCTTGGCGCTAGTGATGCTCGAGCTCTTCGATGTCATCTACGGGCTTTTCCAGCCCCTCAATGGTTAGGTTGTGCTTTTCGGCGTAGTCCCACAGTGCCGCATGGATGGCTTCTTCAGCCAGAAGAGAGCAGTGTACTTTCACGGGCGGCAAGCCGTCGAGTGCTTCCATGACTGCCTTGTTGGTAACCTCAAGTGCTTCCTGAACGGTTTTGCCTTTGATGAGCAGCGTTGCCATAGAGCTGGTGGCTATGGCCGCGCCGCAGCCGAACGTCTTGAACTTCGCGTCGCGAATCACTTGGTTGTCGTCGATATCCAAATACACACGCATGATGTCGCCGCACACCGCGTTACCGACGGTACCGCAACCAGATGCGCAACTGATCTCGCCGACATTTCGGGGGTTGGTGAAGTGATCGATAACCTTCTCGGAATAATTCATTGCCATGATAGGTGCTCCTGTTCACTGGGAGAGTTTACGTTGTATTTGAGCGTGCTTGCGAACGCAGTACACAGCCGCAAGCGAGTCGTTCGTTATTCCTGCGCAGCCATACCAGAGAAGCGCTCTTCGATAATCGAGGTTGCGTTTCCTGCCTGGAAGTCTTCCCAAAGCGGACTCATTGCGCGCAGGTTCGCGATGGTTTGCGCAAGGGTGTCAACCGCGTAGTCGATGTCGTCACGTGTGGTGTCGCGTCCGATAGTGAGGCGCATTGATCCATGGGCGATCTCGTGGGGAAGCCCAATGGCCAGCAGCACATGGCTGGGATCGAGCGAGCCAGACGTACAAGCGCTGCCACTGGAGACGCATATTCCCCGAAACGATAGCTGCAGCAGCATACCTTCGCCTTCGATGAATTCGAAACTAATGTTTACGTTATTCGCCAAGCGCTTCGTGGGATGCCCATTCAGCTTGCTGTAGGGAATCTCGTCCATGATGCGACGTATGGCATGGTCGCGCAGCGTGGTTTGACGCTTATGTTCAGCTTCACGTTCAGCGCAGGCAAGTTCGACTGCCTTCGCGAAACCAACGATGCTAGGCACGTTTTCGGTGGAAGCGCGTCGGCCGCGTTCTTGCTGTCCGCCGTCGATCAAGTTGCGCGGCTTCACGTTTGCGCCGATGTAGAGCAGCCCCACACCCTTTGGGCCGTACAGCTTGTGCGCCGAGGCCGACAGCAAATCGACGCCAAGTTCGCGCACATCAATGTGTTCGTGACCGAGTGCCTGCACGGCATCGGTGTGGAAAATGACGCCATGTTCGTGCGCGATGGCGGCAAGCTTTCGTATGGGTTGCAGCGTGCCTATTTCGTTGTTTGCAAACATGATGGAAGCGAGTACGGTATCGGGCCTGATGGCAGCTTCGAAATCGTGTACACTCACCAGGCCGTCGGCGTCAACAGGCAAGTAAGTGACTTCGAAACCCTCGCGCTCGAGTGCCTGGCAGGCGTGTAACACAGCATGATGCTCGACCGCACTCGTGATGATGTGGTTGCCGCGATCTCGCGCTGCCCACGCTGTGCCCTTGATAGCCCAGTTATCCGACTCCGACCCACCGCTGGTGAAAAACACCTGTTTCGGCTTCGCTCCGATAGCGTGCGCGATAGTCTCGCGCGCATCGGCCACGGCATCGGAGGCGTTCTGTCCCAACTGGTAGATGGATGACGGGTTGCCGTATTCTTCGGTGAAGAAGGGAAGCATAGCTGCCAGTACGTCGTCGCGAACGCGCGTGGTGGCTGCGTTGTCGAGGTATATAGTTCTCATGTGCTTGGTCCTCTCAGATGCAAGTTCGTATTCCTAGTAGAATACTAGGAATATTACCGTTCGACCGAAACGATAGTCAAGTGAAATGGTAGGTTTTAGATGAACGGACGTGAAACCAAGCCCAATGCCCACAATGCACCTCGCCTTAAAGCAACGCTCGAGAAGAGGGGGCAGGTGTGCCGCGCGCAGTTGCGCAGCGAAGCGAGCACTGTGTGAGCACGGCATGCCTGCCCCCTCTTCTCTGAGTAACGTGCTCGGTTTTCTAAGCATCAAGAGCAGCCTCTTACGCACTCAACGGATGCATGACCGACATATGACCCCTTCCTCAATCCCTCAGCAAGGAAATCGAAACACGAAAGCCTGGTAGTATAATGGGAAGTCGAGCAATGAACGTGGAGGAGGTGCTTGATGCTCTACCAGCTGATGAACAAAGATGTGGTTGTGGCAACGTATCGGGAAGAGAAACAGCTCGACGATTATCGATACAGCGTAATTGAGCGTTTTGACGCATATCTTCCTTACGGGTTTGTGAACATCAATGACTGGATTGATGGGCGTCAAATAGCCAAGCATCGCACATCAATCGAAAAACTCATGCGCGAGTTAGGACTTACCACGCGACACGACTTTATTGCGATGGCACGTTGTCTCTCGCTCACTGACACGTTCTGGATGAAGCGGGCAGACGAGAACATCTCTTGGAACGAGGTATCGCTGTATCACAATCCGTTTGACGACGTGATTGCACGCATTGCTTTCGACGGAACCGGCATGTACGGCCGACAGAATTCTCCCACTTCGCCCGAGTACGCCACCTCTGGTTCCTTTGCGAAATGCTGGGTTCGCGAAGGAAATGAAATCTCGCTTCTCAAGCGCGGATCGTCGGGCTATGCAAACGCTGGGTTTGAGCCCTATTCGGAGGTGCTCGCATCCAATGTACTCGATGCAGCAAGCATCGATCATGTTCCCTATACCATCGTGAACTATCATGGCAAGCTTGCCAGCAAGTGCCCTCTGTTTACCTCGGAAAAAGTCGGATTCGTGTCGGCTCATCGCTTCTTTGATGGACCTTTCGACATCGAGGATATGCTTGCGTTTTGTAAGCGCAATAACTCAGAAGAGCGCTTTCGCGAGATGGTTGTCATGGATGCCGTCACGGCCAATGTCGACCGTCATGCGGGCAACTACGGTTTTTTGGTCGACAACGACACGGGCGAAATTTTGCATATGGCGCCGCTGTTCGATCAGAACATGGCATGTCTGCCTATGATGATGGAGTACGATGACTTCGACACTTACCTGAGCATGATTGGACCAAAGATCGGCACAACGTTCGTAAGCATAGCCCGCGCGCTGCTTACGCCCAGTATTCGCGCGAAGTTGATAGCGCTCATGGACTTCGAGTACACCGATCCAGGGCTTGGCTACCCCACATGGAAGCTCGCCGCCGTTAACCGCCTGAAGGACCGCATGATCACTGATATTTTGGCGTAGACGAAGTACGCATTTCCGCAACGCACTTCGCCTCAAAGATATGCTCGATAAGAGGGGCGGGGTGGTGAGCGAGGAGGGAGCTCGAATGAGGATCTCGACAAAAACTCGATACGGAATGAGGCTCATGATCGATCTCGCCCAGCATTGGGGAGCAGGTCGTGTGGCGCTTCGCGACATTGCTGAGCGGCAGGAGATATCGAAGAAGTATATGGAGCAGGTGGTGGCACCGCTGGTATCGGCAGGGCTGCTGCATGTGACACGGGGCAACCAAGGTGGCTACGAGCTTGCGCGCGATCCTCGTCATATCACCTGCGCCGATATTGTGGCAGCCACCGAAGACGGCCTGGGGCTTCTCGATTGCGCGAATGGCGCGCTCGCATGTCCGCGCGATAGCTTTTGCCTGTCGAAGGACATCTGGCTCGGACTCGAACGCGTTATGGCCGACTATCTTGCGAGTATCACGTTGCAAGACGTGCTCGAACGCGGTGCCGATGTGAACATGTATGTGATCTGACGGTTCTTCGCAAGGAGACACTGATTAAAGTCTCCCTGTAAATGCAGGGTTGGCGGAATTCACCAGTGTTTTTTCGTCTTCGTGTTTTCCTAAACAGTCAGATCGGCGTATGAGAACGGCACCACTACTGCCAGATCATCGGGGGCAAGCTGGATCTGACAACCGATGCGCCCTCCCGAGAACATGATGCGATCGAACAGCTGGGCAGTTTCGTCGACGAACGTGGGGAAGCGCTTTTTCATGCCGATGGGCGAGCATCCTCCGTGAATGTACCCGGTGAGCGGTAACAGATCTCGTGACTTGATCATATGAATAGCCTTCTCACCAGCTGCCGCAGCGGCTTTCTTCAAGTCGAGTTCTGCAGCAACGGGGATCATGAATACGTAAGACTCCCCCGATTTCCCTTGCGTGACTAAGGTTTTGAACACGCAGTCGGGGTCTTGTCCGAGTTTAGCTGCCACCTCGGTGCCCGCAAGCGCGCCGTCGCATTCGAAGGTAAGGAAGGTGTAGGTAACGTGCGCTGCATCGAGCGTGCGGATGGCGTTGGTTTTTCCATCTGGTTTCGTCATAGTGCCAATATCTTAGCGCATAAGTGCCGTATGGGGTGAAAAACGTGCCGGGTGGGCTTGTTGTGCTTTGTCGTTGCGTACCGGTATTTACCACTGGCATTGAGCCGTGGGTAGATGGTGGAGTAACGAAACCTTGCACGGCGTCTGATACAATCGTTTGCTATGAAGCACACATCTGACAGCGTCCGCGCGACGCATTCTTCATACGACGTGAGCCCTAAGCCTGCCACGCCTTCCAAGCAGAGCCGCATTCCTTACTGGGGATACGGTTGCATGTTGCTGCTTGCGGCGGCTATTTGGGGCATGGGAACCATCGTTATCAAAGACTCCGTGGATGCGCTTGCCCCTGTGTGGCTTGTGGGCATTCGCTTTCTGGTTGCGGGCGGTGTGCTGTGTGCAGTGATGGCTCGCCGCATGAAGGCGAACTTCGACGCGAAGCATGTTCGCGTCAGCATAATCCTCGGTGTACTCACGGGAGCAACGTATTTGTGTAACACCTCTGGGCTGTTAGATACAACAGCGTCGAAAAGCGTGTTTCTCACTGCCACGTACTGCGTGATGGTCCCGTTTGTGGCGTGGGCTATGCAGCGTATCCAGCCTTCGTCGACAAGCCTTCTGGCAGCGGTACTCTGTATTGCCGGTGTAGGGCTTATTGCGTTACAGCCAACGGAGGGCGCGAGGTTTGGGTGGGGTGATGCCATCACGTTGGTGTCGGCGCTCTTCTGCGCACTTCATCTGGTGGCAACGGCGAAATATGCGCCAGGATGTGACATCATGGTGATAACAGGGCTGCAATTCCTGGTGGCCGGGGTCATGGGAGTTATCGGGGCCGTGGTGTTTGGGGTGCCGCTTGACCCGCAGGTATTCGATGCGCGGATGATCGGTGGGCTGGCGTATCTGGCTATTCCGGCGAGCATTATCACGCTTGGTCTTCAAAACATCGCTGTGGCGAACATACCCGCTTCGTCGGCGTCGCTGTTCTTGGCGACCGAGTCGATATTCGGCACGGTGTTCGGCGTGGCGTTGCTCGGTGAAGTGCTCACTGCTTCTATGGTGGCAGGCTTTGTGCTCGTGTTCGCCGCCATTGTGGTGAGTGAGTGCGTGCCTGCGTGGTTAGGGAAACGCTGATTAATTCCGCCAGCCCCGCGCAGACGGGACGGCTTTAATCAGCGTCTAGACGATCGTGCGCAGGCCACACAATAAGCCTGCACACGATCGTCTTCTTCTCTATTGTTTTCCTAACCCTCCACGCGTTGGGAATTCTCGAACGTGAAACGCCCCATCTTCGTGCCGCCGAGTATGTGCAGGTGCAAATGGCCCACGGTGGCGGCGGAATCGGGGCCGGTGTTGATGACAGTACGGTAGCCCGACTCACTTACGCCCTTAATCTTTGCAATTTCGGGCACAACGGACAGCAAGTGCCCCAAAAGGTCGGTGGGAACGCCGTCTTGCAGGTTGTCGAAGTGCTGTTTGGGAACTACCAATGTGTGCACCGGCGCTTCGGGTTCGATATCGTCGAAGGCGTAGCACAGGTCGTCTTCGTACACTTTGGCCGACGGGATATCTCCGGCCACGATCTTGCAGAACAGGCAGTCGTTGCTCATAAGGTGTCCTTTCGATGCGCGTGCGTTGCGGGCGTATGATGTTACAGGATCTTTACGACCCAGCCGTCGGGTCCTTCGATCTTGCCGGCTTGGATGTCGGTGAGCGTGGCGCGCAGCTTCTTCATCACGGGGCCGGACGTCTCTGTGCCGTCGGGGAACGTGACATCAACGCCTTCGGCTTCGATATGGCCCACTGGTGAGATAACCGCAGCGGTGCCGCACAATCCACATTCCACAAAGTCGCCGTTTAACACTTCTTCGAATTTCACGGGGCGCTCGATGACGGTAAGTCCCAGGTAGTCTTTGGCCACCGTAACCAGCGAACGGCGTGTGATGGAGGGAAGAATAGAATCGGTTGCCGACTGTGGCACGATCAGATCGCCTTGCTTATCCACGAACAGCACGTTCGCGCCGCCCGTTTCTTCCACGTAGGTGCGGGTCTGCGAGTCGAGGTACAGGTTCTCAGAATAGCCGGCAGCATGCGCCTTCTCGCCCGGGTACAGGCTCATGGCGTAGTTCAAGCCGGCTTTGATGTTGCCGGTGCCGTGCGGTGCAGCACGGTCGTAGTCGGCCACGGTGATGGTGATGGCGGTATCGCCACCCTTGAAGTAAGGGCCCACCGGCGTAACGAAGATGCGGAACTGGTATTCGTCAGCGGGCTTCACGCCGATAACGTTGCCGGTTGCAATCATGAAGGGACGGATGTATAGCGTGGCGCCCGAACCGAAGGGTGGCACCCATGCGGCGTTTGCGCGCACGACCTCTTTCACGGCTTCCACGAAGCGGTCTTCGGGGAAGGGGGGCATACACAAACGCTGCGCCGAATCGCCCATGCGCTGGGCGTTTAGGTCGGGGCGGAAGCAAACAATGTCACCGTTCTCGGCGGTATAAGCCTTCAAGCCCTCAAAGATTTCCTGGCAGTAATGGAAAATACCAGCGCATTCACTCAGCGTGAGGGAGTGCTCGGTAGTTAGCCCACCTTCTTCCCAGACACCGTTGCGGTAGTTGCACACGTAGCTGTAATCGGCGGGCATGTAGGCGAATCCGAGGTTGCCCCAGTCCAGATTCTTCTTTTCCATGGGTATCGTCTCCTTATGAAAACCTTTGTGCTTGCATGGGTGGGAAGGGCATGGGCAGAGCAATGCACCGTGTAGGCGGCGCAGAGCAGCATCCGTCGAGTCTTTCCCGCCGCTTTGTTGCCGCGCTCATCTTACTCCTGCTTTACCGAAGCGAAGCGCGAGCACGGCGAATTTCATCCACTTTTAACTTCGTGTAATATTTACCCTATTCTGACCAGGTGTTTTGTAATTCATGAATGTAAAATATCCTAACTTATCCTAAGTTGCTTGAACTTTGCGAAGAAAGCCTGATTTTGCGTACGCCTTTGCGAGGGCTTCGGCGAGCTTTTCTGGCGATGGTTTTAGGTAATGTGTGCCGGTTACTCCGGGAAGCTTATGACCCATTAAAAGCTCCAAAGTGTCGTAGTCGATGCCCCAATCGTATTGCGCGAAAGTGCGCCATGATTTGCGCAAGTTGGCGAAGGGAACGTCGGATGCTAAAGAGTAAGGCTCCCACAAGCGATTGAGTGCATGCGTGTTCAGCGGGAGCCCGTCGCCACGGTCGGCAAGCCACTCGCGCCCGTCTGATAGAAGGGCGCACGCTATCTCATGAAGCCGCGTGCCGTACGGCTCGGGTATAGCAGCAGTTCTTACGCTTTGCGCGTTCTTAAGCACGCCGTCTGGTGTCGCATCGCATCCTTTTTCGCCCACCATGCGAACAATGGGAACTAACGCCATACGCACACCATGAAACTCTATCAAGGTAACTTCGTCGGCACGGGCCCCGCACGCTTCACCTGTTCGTGTTCCGCCGAAGCAAGCAAGAATAAAAGGCGCTTCCACTAAGGAGCCGCGCAGCTCGGAAAGCGCTGCATCGGCTTGTTCAAGCGTAAGAAGGCCACCACGTTTCTTGTATGCGCTTTGTTTAGGTATCTCGTATGAAATACGGAACTTGTTTGACTCAACTACCTCGTACTGCACGGCAAAGTCGCAGATGCGTCGGAGTATGGTTAGAGAAACATTTGCTGTAGCATGTGGCAACTCGAGTAGCCACTTTTGCACTTCAACCGGCTTTACCGAATCGACCGGTACATTTTCCCAGCGCTGTTTCGCGTGGGTTTTCCAGTTAAGCTCGTAGTTGTCGAATGTCTTTTGCTTTGTCAGGCCATCGGCTATGCGACGTTGCATCCAGGGCAGCCACCAGACGTCGTGGCATTCTCCGACAGTTGGCACCGGGCGATCGTCGGCGTGTGCCACCTGTAAACGCGCGAGTTCCTGGCACGCTTCGCGATAGCTACAGCGCACCGTGCGCGACCGGCGTTTGCGGCCGTTTTCGGTGTTTTCCATCCACCGTAACACGTGCTTATCGCGGGTAATAGTTGTGACGCTTCCCCATGAACGACGGCGTTTCTTATTAGCCATGTTACAATTCACCGTGCCTTTCCGATTCGTCGGCAGGGGTGTTTGCTGTTCCCCGCGCAGGGTTGCCGCCCATATGCGCGGGGATTCTTGCGTTCGAATCGTCCTTAAGCCAGCATCGCCTTCGCTTGTCAAGTTTTCTAAAACAGACGGAGAAAAGAGTTTGACTTATTGCGCAGGTCTGCTAGCATAAAGGTATCAACACGAGGCGGGCCGCGACGGTTAATACCTTAGCTCCCCGTCTCATCTGTTTTTCAATCTCTCACGCATATCTGGCGTGTCGACGTAGGCCCACTTGCTGCGTGTTAGCCGCTTGTACAGCGACGAAGCGAACTGCCTATTGGGCAAAAGCACCTTTTCTAGCTTGTCTTTCTCATCGAAGTACTCCACGACTCTGTAGTAGTCGCCATCTCCGGAAACGAGCAGCACCTTATCGTACTCGCTCCCGCGCTCGTATAGGTCTCGCATCATCTGAAACGTGATATCAACGTCCACATTTCCCTTCTTGTTGCTTTTGAGCTTAATGCCGTGCAAGCGCCATATGACGATATAGCCTGCTTTTTGAAGTGAACTGTACAGGTCGATCTTGGAATCGTCGAATGCGCCAATGAAATAGTACGCTTCGTCTACGTGGTATTTTTGTTGCAAGTACACTCTAAACCGTCGCATGTCCATATGCCACGGGTCGATTCCCATGGTAGTTGCCATGTAGAGATTCTGGCCGTCTATGTACGCAATATTGCTCATGATGTCATCTCTTCATTCCATCTCGTCTTTTGATTGGAACCAGACTACTCGGCCGCC
Organism: Adlercreutzia sp. ZJ138; assembly: GCF_011038935.1. NCBI lineage: Bacteria > Bacillati > Actinomycetota > Coriobacteriia > Eggerthellales > Eggerthellaceae > Adlercreutzia > Adlercreutzia sp. ZJ138. The sequence goes on from NZ_JAAKEA010000007.1 coordinate 101,211, forward strand.
GAATTCTATGATGTGGTCGTCGGTTGCTCGTATGACGATGTCTTCGTGCGCGGGGTTGAAGCTGTCGGGTGAGAGAACCAGTGTTTGTGAGGTGCGATATTTAAGCAAGTATCGCTTTCTTGGGGCGTCCCGCCTTAGGGGATTCGGCCTTGCGGGCTTCCACGCTGTGGCGAGTTATCCAGGTGCGGCCTTCATAGTCGAAGGTTTCCAACAATCCTGCCTTCAC